>CAYXWH010000009.1:0-14203 GCA_964468755.1 uncultured Dehalococcoidaceae bacterium | reverse complement strand
GTAAACGAGGGGTACGCCGTCGTGTTATCGGATAGACTGACCGCAGGCCCGCCGGTCTGCGCCCAGGCATAGCCCAGGGTATCACCGTCCGCATCCCAGCTCCCGCTCCCGTCCAGTGTCACCGGCATACCCGTTGTCCCCGCCCCGTCGTCACCGGCATCCGCCACCGGCGCGCTGTTCTGCACGGTTACCTCATCCTCATCGGGCGTCCCGTTTACGTAGCCGTCATTGGGGGTGACCACGCACCGCCACAGCTCGCCTTTGGCTGTGTTTGCCGACGGTACCATGTTGGTGTCCAGCCCCGCCTGCAATTCACCATTCCGGTACCAGGCATAGCCGTAGCTTACCGGGTCGCCATCCGGGTCAACGCTGGGGGTCACTATCCCCGCTACCAGGTCATCGGCGGTCACCGGCGTCTCCGGCGTTACCCCGATTACCGGCGCTCCGGGCGGCTGGTTGGTCTGCGGAGCCGCCGCCGGGGCATAGACCAGCCCGTAGCCAAACCAGGTATCCCTTCCCGGGTCGCCGAGGTCAATAGCCGTCTGCTGGAGCTGTGTCCGCACCTCGTCATTGACCCGCCCGTTGCCATTGTCATCGCTTATTCCCGATTTGATTACCAGCGCCGCCAGTCCCGCCACGTGGGGCGATGCCATTGACGTACCATTTTTAACGCTATAGGTACCACCCGGGGAGGTGGAGTAAACACTATATCCGGGAGCCGCCAGCTCCACGTCCGGCCCGGTGCTGGAGAAATAGGCTCTGGCATCCGTGCTATCGGTGGCGGCTACCGCGATTACCGAACCATACCGCGCCGGGTAAAGCACCCTGTCGCCGAAGCCCCAGCTATTCCCGCTGTTGCCGGCGGCGGCTACCACCACCACCCCCGCTGCCTCGGCGGCGTCACAGGCATCCTCCAGCCCGTAGGAACTGGATGAGGCACCCAGGCTCATGTTGATTACCTGCATGCCGTTATCCACCGCCCACTGAATACCCTCAATCACGTCACTCCAGTAGCCACTCCCCGAGTAATTGAGCACCTTCACCGCATAGAGCTCGGCTTGAGGGGCAACGCCGATAACCCCGGTATCGTTGTCCAGGGCGGCGGCAGTGCCCGCCACGTGGGTGCCATGCCCGTAATCATCATCGCCGCTACTGGTGCCGGAAACGAAGGTAACATCACCGTACACCTGCAAATCGGGGTGGTCAAGGTCTATCCCGCTGTCAATGATGCCTATTTTGACGCCGCTTCCTTTATTATTAGCATGGACCACCTCGGCATCGATGCGGTCCACCCCCCACGGCAGCGTTTCCTCTATGGCATAGACCAGCCCGTCCTCCTCAACAAACGCCACGCCGGGCATCTGCTGCAGCGCGGCTATGGCACGCCGCGGGACATGAGCGGTAATGATCGGCACCAGGTGAAAGCGCTTGCCGAGCATTCCACCCCATCTCCCCAGGTCATTGACAACCGCCTGCTCCTGAACAAAGGACCGGTGCTGGTGAAAGCCGATTAATAGCCGCACCCGGTCTTGCCGGGCAAATGCCGGGGCGCTCATGGATAAAAGCAGAATAATAGTCAGTAACGATATCAGAATCAGCCTTAATCCGCGTATTCTCATGTGTCCCCCCTGCCATTGTACCTATTATATATATAATATTTTGCCCACTGCCCGGTTATTCGGAACCGGTAATCGATTGATCAGACTAATTATATTAAGCTCTTTGGCGTGGTTGTCAAGCACCTCTCCGGCGCCGTTTTACCCGCTTTGCCCCGTCCGTGCAGGATTGAATCAGGGTCAAAATACGTAGAAAACCCTAGTTGGCTTAGATAGATTTACCAGCCCAAAAAGTATCAATTTGATTATCACTACCATCTCTTTCGATTAGAACGGCTCGCTTGTATCTGATGAAATTTCACTACTCTTTCGATAACAACTACCAAATTTAGGTCTATTAAAAAGTATCATTTCGAATCGCCCAGAAATATCCTTTTCGGCGATGCCCCCTTACCCCCATTCTGCTAGCATTCAAAGTACCTCAGCCGGGAAATTGAGGCTGGCACGCCGATAATCAAGGCTGAAGGTTCCTCAGTAAGTTCCCGGTTCGGTGAAAAAGAGGGAATTATTTGCGAGGAAAGGAGGTGTACCTTATGTAGCAATGAGGCAGACGGACTTTCCACGGTCTGAATTGAAGTATTGTGCAATTCGAGAGATGTGGAACCATAAGAACACTTATTCAAGGGGTGAAAAACAATGAAAGCGAAAAGAAAGATTATAAATGCAGCGGTGGCACTAGTGCTGTTATTTACCATGGCGGCAATAGTGGCACCGGCAAGCGCCGCGGAAGGTGAAGGCGATGTCGGGGCGCAGGTTACGTATGATATAAGGTACGTTGCCATGGACCCGCTGGTTCCCGGCGGGCTCTTCGGTAGTAACGGTAATGCCGGCACCACCGAAATGGAGCCCTGGCGCACCATCACTTACGCGGTGAGCCAGTTGCCTTATGACAATCCGGCAGTACCCGATAAGATTCTGGTCGGCCCGTCCGCACCTGACCGGTATGGCGGGGCGGTACCGGAGAATATCGTGGTTCACCTGCCGGTAGTCATCGAGGCATATGATCCCCTGGGCGCGGAAGTCACCAAGTTGAACGTATCCGACCAGGGCCCGGAGCCTGGGACGATTCCCGGTTGTGCTATTCAGATCATCTCGTCCCACGTGACCCTCGACGGGCTGTACATCACCGGCGCGGATGTTGGCGTTTGTGCTATGGGTCCGATCGAAGACGTCACCGTGCAGAACTGCTTCATCAAGGTTGACGAGGTTACGGGCACAGACGGCATTGGCATCGAGATGATTTCGGTCAAGTGGCCCGTTATCGACAACAACGATATTAAGGTTGGTGTCGAGGGGGCTGAACTGGCGCTCAGCGTGTCAAAAGCCTGGGGCATCCTGATGGTTGACTGCTTCACGGCGCTCATCATCAACAACGACATCGATGTCCACGGTGACTGCAGGGCTACCGGCATCGAGATGTTCATGTGTCCCAAGTCACTGGTGGGCGTGCTGGCTGACGGCACTCCCGCTCCCAATGACATTGATGTCCTGGCTTCCGGCGATGTCACCGGCTACGGCATCAAGGTCAAGGAATCGCCGCTGATTGACGTTAACTACAACCTGGTTACCGTTAACGTTGACGATGCCGCCTGGTTTGCCATGGCTTACGGCATCAAGGTGGCGAAGTCAGACCGTGCCGATATTGTCGGCAACATGGTTGACGTTACCGCCACCATGGGCGGCGGCGAGTGCGGCTTCCTCATGGCGCGGGGCATCCGCCTCAAGCTATCCGATGAGTCCAACGTGGTGGGTAACACCGTCACGGTGACCAGCACCGCCAACGTCAACAGCACGGCGGCGGCCCAGGTGGCTGACCTTGAAGAAGACGAGGCGGAAGACCTGGCTGAAATGGAAGCCATGCTGCTGGATACCATGGGTATAGACCAGTGCATGACCCTGGGCATGGGCAGCAACGTCGGCATCGGGGTCAAGTGCTCCTGGGATGCCACGGTTACCGGTAATACCGTCGTCTCCTGGCTCAGCGTGGACACGGTTGCTGATGTCGGCGCGGTTGCGGCTGCCGGTGGCGGCGGCTGTAATGTCGGCATCTCCGGGCTCGGCTCACCGGGTATCATGGTGGCGGGGAACGGCGTGGACGTGGATACCCTGGTACGCACCCAGGTAATCGCAGTCGAAGGGCTCGACCTGCAAATGGCAATGGGCGGCGGCATCAGCGCGGCAACGGGTATCTACCTTAACGGGTCCCCCGGCGCGGTGCAGGCGAACAATGTCACCGCTGACGCTGACTGCGAGGCTATGATTGTGTCGGAAGGGACATTCATGTTTACATCAGCCAACCCGGATTCAGTCCTGGCTCGGTTTGACGCGGTGCTGCTCGGCGGCATCTACCAGACCGTGTACGAGGCTATGCAGAGCGAGGAAGTGGATGTGGAGATGAGCGGCAGCATGCCCGGCATGCAGTCCATGGGTCTGGGCGGCGCTATTGCCGTCGGTATCGGCATCCTGGTAACCGACTGCCCGAACGTGATGATCGCCGGGAACCAGCCGGTATCCGGCACCGGTGACGTTATCGCCACTATTGCCTCCATGGATATGTTCGACGATGCAGAGGCTATGGGCGGCGGTGTGGGTATCGGTATCGGCATTGCCGTGATTGATACCCTGAGCGCTCAGGTAGTCAACAACAACGGTGTCTACGGCGGCGGCACGGCGGACGTGCTTGTCGGCGCCCACCATGGTGGCTTGCCCATTGCGCAAAACGCGGCGGCGATAGGCGGCGGTGCCGGCATTGGCGCTGGCATCCTGCTGGTCGGCATGAGCGGCTTCAACGCGGAAGCTGAAGGTCTACCCGAGGGCGAGTGCTGGCTGCCCCGACCGATGGTGATCGAGAACCAGGTTAGCGCCTTCGGACAGGCGGCTCCGGTCATTGTCACCGCCGAGGACCTCGAACCCTGTCAGGAGTCCTGCGCTATGGGTGCCAGCCTTGGCGTGGCCCTGGGTATCGCCTCCATGTGGTACCCGTGGATACTCATCGAGGGTAACTCGGTAACTGCCACCGCTGACGCGTGGACTGACGTTGACGCCGAAGCGATACACCCGTATGACCCAACCGCTATCGGCGGTGCGGCGGCGCTCGGCATCGGTATCACCACGGTGGCTACCCACTGCCCGCAGATACACCAGAACACCACCACCGGCGCAGCCACGGCTAAATCAGAGGTCGGCGCTACCGAGTTTGTCATCTTTACAATGGATTCCTTAGGCATGGGCGGCAGCCTTGCCGCTGGTATGGGCATACTGGTAGCCCTCTCACCGCATGGCACGGTCTCCGGCAACCACGCGACGGGTCTGGGTGACGCTGAATGTACCGTCATCGCCGTCAGCTACATCCCGTTGAACGATGCCTACGCCCTCAGCCTCGGCGCTGGTCTGGGCATGGGCATAGTGGTCTCCTTCTCACCAGGCACTGACGTGGTGCGCTGTAACACAGCCGCCGGCGAAGGTAGCTGCCGTGTCATGGCGCTGTACATGGCTGACTTCGGCGCTGCCGGCGCGGTCGGTTTCTCAGCCGACTTTGACATGCTGATGCTGCTCGGCTTCGGCCTGGTCAACTACAACAGCATGGTTGACGCGACGCCTCTCGGCGTTGACGCCGGCCCGGTCATGGCAATGGATGCCGGACTGCTCAAGATTGGCGGACCGCTTGATGCCCGCTTCAACTGGTGGAACCATCCCACCGGCCCCAGCGGTATGGGTCCCGGTCTGGGCGAGCCGGTTATTGGCCTTGGCCCGCCGATATTCTTCTCACCATGGTTGTATGTGGTTCACGAGGAAGTCCTCGACGAGCAGATCGGCAAGTTCGGCTTCTTCATCCCGATGTGCAAGGGGCTGAACACGCTGTCAACACCGATAGCGCTCGAAGAAACTGTGGTGCCATCCCGCCAGTGGCAGGATATCGTTGCCAACAGTGGGCTGGGTGGCAAGATAAAGTACGTTGACCGATGGGATCCGGTAACCCAGACCTGGCAGGCGGTTGCCCCGACGGATTACCTCGACCCGCTCGATGCCTTCTATATCTACTTCTTCGAGGGCGGACTGAACGTAATCCTGATGGTCAACTCGTCACCGGGTCATCCATATGCCATGCCGACGCGGGACCTCGAAGCCCGATGGAACCTGATTGGTCCCAACCCGCTCTTCACCAACCCCGGCATGCCGGTGAAACCCGCCCTGTCATCGATTGTACAGACACCAGCGGCTCTGCCCGGTTACACCCAGGCAATCAGCCCGGTGGTGCACTGTCAGCCGTCATGGGCATACACGCCGGAAATGCCCGGTCCTGGTCCAATGATGTTGAGCGGTCGCGGCTACTGGACATGGATGGAGAACCCTGACACTCTGGTTGGATTCGGCTTCACGCCACTGCCAGACTCATGGTTCCCCGGACCCTAATCACGGCTAATTGACACGAGGTGGGGGGTCCCCCCCACCATCGTAAACGGGGTGGGGGGACTCACCCCCCCACCCCGTAAATAAAAAGGGGGGGATTACAACGATGAATAACAAGATGGTGAGAAAGATAACAAATTACCTGGCAAGTTTCGGAGTGGTCATTGTAGTAACACTGGCCCTCTTTGGTATGCCGGCACAGGCTAACACCAGCACGGGCGGACCGGCACCAGCCCATCACTTCTGGGGACATGTGGAGACCAATACCGGTGACCCGGCTCCCGGGGTACCGGTAACCGCCTGGATAAACGGTGAACCACGCGGCTCCCTTACCACGGACTCTTCCGGTCAGTACGGCCTTGACCCGCTCATCGACTTAACCTACTATCTCAATGTCACCGGCCTTGACAATGACATCATTGAGTTCCGGGTTGACGGGCAAGTAGCCGAGGAGACCCGGCTCGGGGTGCTGGTTGAAGACGGGGGAGTATATCAATGGCAATGGCAGGACCTGGCGCCATCATGGCAGGCAATTTATCAGGCTGGTGAAGTCAATGCACTCGATCTAAAATACACACCTGTTGTCGCCCCCGATGTAACCTCACCGGCTGCAATTACCAACCTGGCTGTCAGCGGGGTAAGCACCGATTCTATCGATCTTACGTGGACCGCTCCCGGTGACGACGGGAGCACCGGAACCGCCAGTTCCTATGACATCAGGTATCTTGAAGGCACCGCTATTACCGGTTCCAACTGGGCGTCGGCAACCCCGGCGAGTGGCGAACCAAGCCCGCAGGCTGCCGGAAGCGCCGAATCATTCACGGTAAGCGGACTGAATTCCGATACTACTTACTACTTCGCCATCAAGACGGCTGATGAAGTGCCCAACTGGTCGGACATCTCCAATAGCCCCAACGGGACTACCACCGCAGTTCCCGATGATGTTCCACCGGCGGCGATAACCAACCTGGCTGTCAGCGGGGTAACCTCGGTCTCCGCCAACCTGATCTGGACGGCTCCCGGTGACGATGGGAGCACCGGCACCGCCAGCTCGTATGATATCAGGTACCGGACAGACGCCGCCATAACCACCGCCAACTGGGCGACGGCGACCCCGGCGAGCGGCGAACCCAGCCCCCAGGCTGCCGGAAGCGCCGAATCATTTACCGTTACCGGGCTGAACCCCGGCACCACCTACTACTTCGCCATCCAGACGGCTGATGAAGTGCCTAACCTGTCGGGCTTGTCCAATAGCCCCAGCGGGACTACCGAGGCGCCGGACAACACCCCGCCAGCAGCAGTAACCCTTTCCGTCAGCGGGGTAACTTCCAGCAGCGTCACCCTTACCTGGATTGCCCCCGGTGACGATGGGAGCACCGGAACCGCCAGCTTCTACGACGTCAGGTACCGGACAGGTTCAGCGATAACCACCGCTAACTGGGCGACGGCGACTCCGGCGAGCGGCGAACCCAGTCCCCAGCCTGCCGGAAGCGCCGAGTCGTTTACCGTTACCGGTTTGAGCCTGGGCACCACCTACTACTTCGCCATCAAGACGGCTGATGAAGTGCCCAACTGGTCGGGCTTATCCAATAGCCCCAGCGGGAGTACTGAAATGACCGACACTACTCCGCCAGCGGCGGTAACCCTGTCCGTCATCGCGGCAACCTCGAGCGCGGCCACCCTTGGCTGGACCGCTCCCGGCGATGACGGGATTACCGGAACCGCCAGCTCGTATGATATCAGGTACCGGACAGGCTCCGCCATAACCACCGCTAACTGGGTGGGATCCAGCCAGGTCTTCGGTGAAACAAGCCCCAAGCCGTCCGGAAGCAGCGAAGCCTTTACTGTAACCGGATTGACCTCAGGCACCAGCTACTACTTCGCCATCAAGACGGCTGATGAAGTGCCCAACTGGTCGGGCTTGTCTAATAGCCCCATGGCGACCACTACCGGTGGTGGCGGCGGCGGTGGCGGCGGCGGTGCCGGTGGCGGCGGTGCCGTTGGCGGCACTGAAACCACCGAGCCAACCACCCCCACTAATGGGGAGGAACCCACTCCGGAAGAGCCTGCTCCTGAAGTGCCGCCAGAACCCACTCCACCGACGGGACCGGCACCAACCACTCCAACCCCAACCACCCCACCGGCGGTACCCGCACCGGCTCCCCCAGAGCCATCTCCAGCACCACCCACCACACCGGCTCCACCTTCGCTGGCGGCTCTGTTCGGTGTCAGCAATCTCCTCATTTCTCCGCAAACGGTAGCACCCGAGGAGACAGTGACTATCACCGTGGATGTCACCAATAGCGGTGAAGCAGCCGACACCTATACCGTGATACTGGAGATAAATGGACTGGTGGAAGGTACCGAATATGTAACCCTGGCTGCCGGCGAATCACAGCAAGTCAGTTTCACGGCTAGCAAGGACACTGCCGGTACCTACAGCGTTGAGGTTAACGGGCAAAGTGCCGCCTTCACCGTGGTTGAGCCAACACAGTGGATACTCATTGCCGAGATAATTGGTGGTGTAATCGTACTGGCGCTGATTATTATTTTCGCAAGAAGGCTATACCTTGCCAAAATTGGATACTAGTGAAAGTGAAATAGAGAAAAAAGAAGAGATAATCCTGGCCGGGGTAGGCAGGCACTCAAAGTTGCTTACCCCGCCCGGGATGCTGCCTTTTTATTAACAAATTATACTGACAACACAAAACAGAAAGGAGGTGAAGCAGGTACAAGCAGAGACTCCTACTATCGGTGCTTGATACGAAAATGTGATTTCATTACAAATAGTACCGTTTATTTATTATCAAGGAGGCTTGGAAATTTAAAATGAATATGAGAAAATTCATCAAAATTGGGGTAACACCAATTGTTTTGGTATTGGTGGCGTTGCTTTGCGCCGGTCCTGTTTTAGCCGTAGAGGTAGAGCCACAGTCACCGGCTTATTCGACGGCAGCCGTCACTCCGAATGAGGCTACCAATGACGGAGCCAGCGTACTGCACTTTTCCTGGCATATCTGGGACTGGGAAGGGACACCGGACTACTACACCTTCTCCGTACACCATTTCGGTGACTCGACTCCAATGTATATACAGTACTCTGATGGTGCAGGTACTGACGACTTCCCCGGCACAACAGTGACATTGCAGAACATCTCCGGGTATTCTGAAGGTCAGGATATCTACAATCCGGAAGGGTCAGGCAATACCCATGACTGGACTGTGCCTGATACGGTTACCGAAGGGAGTTATTCCGCCTGGGCATATCTGTACGTAGAAGGTCAGGCGCAACCTGAAGCCGGCGCCTTTATATCCTTTGATATAGAGCAGGCAACCGGCAATTTGACCATTCACAAAATACGCACCGGGACCACTGAAGGCCTGGACGGCTGGGACTTCAGCATCAGCGGACCTACCGCCGACTCCGGAACAACCTCCGGCGGCGGTTATCTCTCCTTCAATGATATCCCCATTGGCGATTACACCGTAACCGAAACGCTGAAGACTGACTGGCAATGCACCGACCCGGGGCCAGGGCTGGTGAAGACACCGACGGTGTCCTTTAACACCACTACCCTGGTGCAGTTCGCCAACCAGGAGGCGATAGGTGACCTGGTTATCTTCAAGTATGGGGATTTGAATGGTAACGGTATGTATGATCCCGGCACCGAGTCCGGCCTGGACGGCTGGGCATTTAGCATCAGCGGACCTACCAGCGACTCCGGAATGACGTCCGGCGGCGGTTATCTCTCCTTTAGCGACATTCCCAGCGGCTCGTATACCGTGACCGAAACGATACCGACTGGCTGGAGATGCACTGACCCCGGCGCTTCGGGACAGATGGCAGGAGTAGTGGTGACCACCGGTACAACGACCAACGTGGACTTCGGCAACCAGGAGCTGGGCGACCTGAGAATCTTCAAGTATGAGGATTTGAATGAAAACGGTGCGTATGATGCCGGTGAGCCCGGTCTGTTCGGATGGGAATTCGCCGTATCCGGTGTGCCCGGCACCTTTATCACTGACGGCTCCGGCTATGTTACCATCACGGACCTCGTTCCCGGGAATTACACCGTAACCGAAACGCTGAAGACCGACTGGCAATGCACTGATCCCGGTCCTTCACGCCAGAAGATTGTGCCCGTTCCATCGGGTGACACAGCAGATGCCCAGTTCGGCAACAAGGAGGTACCGCACCTGGTGCCAACCCTGGGACAGTGGGGCATAATCATCCTGGGCACCGCCTTTGCCGGGTTGCTGGTATGGTTTGGCGTGCGGAGACGGCGCCTGGCTTAGATCGCTGGATTGAAAGATTAAGACCGATAATACATAGAGTATATAGAGAGGGAAATGGGGAAAAAGTCTCGGCGAAAAAGCCGTAGGCGAGACGTGCAAAAGAGCATTGGATCGGGGCAGTCAATGTCACGGTCCAATGCTCTTGTTAACCGCATCTCGCTTTACCTCCGGCGACACTGGGTGGTAGTAAAGAGTGTACTCATTTTTATCGGGTGCATTCTCCTGTTCATGCTTATCTACGCCCGAATCGCCGATGGTGACCAACTGGCGAGCTTCCGCGCCTTCATCGCCGGTGCCACCGGCGCTATCTTAAAATTGTTATCATTCAATATCCAGGTGATAGGCACCATGGTCTCATCACCCGAGTTCTCCATGGGTATTATTACCGCCTGTACCGGCATCGTCTCAATGGCAATTTTTACCTCGGCGGTTGTGGCTTACCCATGCCGGTTCAGCCGCAAGGTTGAAGGCATTGCTCTGGGGATAGCCGGGCTTTTTATATTTAATCTGATTCGTATGGTAGGTCTCTTCATCGTGGGGTCTTACCTGCCGGATTTCTTCAACAGCGCCCACTACATCATCGGGCAATCTCTCATGATACTTCTCGCCATAGGTTTGTGGCTATTCTGGCTGGAGAAACGGGTCCATGTCACTTCGCGGTAGGCTGCTCATTTTTATCGGCAAAGCCATTGGCTTTCTCCTGGCTGGTGCCGTCATATGGTACTTCATTGCCCCGGCATATAATCGCCTGCTGCTGGCCACCACATCGGTGCTCATCCCGTCAGATCCAATGCTGGTACTCAGGCAGGATACCATCTACATCTATGCTCAAGCCAGCACCCAACCGGCGGGCGGCATCTACATCTCAGCGCTCCATTACGGCCTTATCCTGGTAATCGCGCTTATTCTCGCCACCCCCGGAATGAAGCTCCTCCAGCGGCTGAAGTTCACCTCAATCGCGCTTGTCGCCATATTCGCGGTCCATTTAGTAAGCGTGGTACTGTTTACCCAAACGGCACTGTCGGCTACAACTCACTCAATGGGACAAAATCCGCTGATAGTACTCTTCGCCATAATCGGGGCTGACCTCTTCCCGGTTGTGGTGTGGGCCGGGTTATCCTATAAATACTTTATAACCAAGCCGGCTTAGAGCCATTCACACCTGCTTCATGCATGGAAGGCAAGCCGAAAGCGTGCGTTACGGCGCATAACATCGCCACAGGGGAAATGAAGCGAAAAGGTCACAAGACAGAGGGGAAAGGGACTAAGTACGCACCAGAAGTCCTACCCCAAAGAGGACAATAAAAAAGCTCATTATCGTTTCCAGGGAAAGGAAAACCCGGTTTGGCTCTTCAATGATAACCGGGCCCTGAAACCAAAACAGAGCAAAATGATAAATAAGAGTTACCCCAAACGCAAGCACTAGACATCCGGAAATAAACTTACTCAATTACCACTCCAATCCTTCGGTAGTTCCTGTACCATAGTACTATCCCTTATAATCCGATAGCAATCCCATATTTTAACTAAACACAAATAGGAAATTAGTACCAGGGTACTTCATATAGGCTGTATGGCTTGCCGCGTTAACGGGACTGGTTGTTATTTTTCCCCAAAGAAATATCTCTCCCGCTCACCGGCACCTTCACTACCACCGTAGTTCCCTTCCCCTTGCGCGTTTTCACCGCAAATTTACCGTTAAGCAGGCGAGATCGTTCCTGCATGCTCACCAGGCCCAGCTTGTGTCTGCCCGCCAAGTCGCCGAGCATCTCCGGTAATTCAAAACCAACGCCGTTATCCGATATACCCAGAGTGACACTAGCAGGAGAAAACCGCAATCTTACCGCAGCCTCGGTTGCCTGAGAATGCTTGCCGATATTCCGCAGCGCCTCCTGAGCAATGCGGAATATGCACAACTCCGCTTCTGGAGCCATCCGCCGCTCATTACCGGATACAATGACCTGGATATCCATTTTTTTCTCACCGCCAAGCTCCTCGGTCAGGAGCTCCAGTGATGGGACGAGACCCTGTTCTATGATGCCGGGGTGTAGCTCCTGGCTGAATTGTCGCAAATTATCTATCACCCGCTTGGTCCGATTTCGCACGTCCTTTAAACGCTCAACGATGTCATCTCTCACTTTATTCTTTGCCTTGCTAACAGCGTCAATTTCGAGGGCTATTGACGCCAGAGACTGGACGGTTTCATCATGTAGTTCACAGGCAATCCGCCGGCGTTCTTCCTCCTGAGCCATGGTTATTTCCGATATATAGAACTCCATATTCGCTTTGAGCTTTTTCTGCGTGGTGATATCAGTCAGGTATATAAAGTGACCCAGCAGCTTATCTTCCAATTTCAGCGAGCAGAACACCCTCTCAGCCCAGAAACTACGACCGCTCTTTTTCCGGTATAAGCACTCACTTTTTCTCCACCCGCTCCTTATGGCTCTTTTCAGTTCCCTTTCATATTTTTCCTGCATCTCTTCAGGCCACCACGGATACGGTGGCGCTATACCCATAATCTCATTATGCGTGTAACCGGTTAATCTCTCAAACGCCGGATTCACATACTGCACGGTCACCGAGTCATCAATGACCGCTATAGGATTTGGATTTTGAGTCAGCAGAGTGGAGTTAAGCTCTTCATATCGCCGCAATACTTCTCCTCGCCGTTTTGGCTTGGAAACCCCGCTGAGAACCCCAATCATCCGGTATGGCTCACCGCCACCGGTTTCTCCCATTGCATGCGCCGGGTGTATCGGGTAATCATTACCGGGGATAACAGTGCAGCGAACTGGTCCGGAAAACAGGCGCCTTCTCAAGAAAACCGCCGTAGCGCCGGTAATAAGGGCAGAAAGAGTGAGCAGCCAATAGTGGGGGACGCTGGCTTGAGGGTTACCGGGATACTCCACGGTACGGTACAGGAGTGTGACCAGGGCAAAGCAGACAATTATCAAAAATAGAACGGTTTTGTTTACTACCGTCATTTTCATTCCTTAAACAGACGCAATACAGGGACATCAAGACTTGATTATTTCCTCTCTACCGATTTGACATGCTCCAGAGTTTGGTTTATCCACCTACCACCTTAATTTTTGTTCCTCTTTGGCGGTTCATCAAGATTGACCCAGCCTTCTCTCAATGCATAAAGCACTGCCTGGGTACGGGAATTTGCCCCGAGTTTTCGAAATATATTGACCAGGTGGGTCTGCACCGTGCGTTCACTAATCATGAGTTCATTGGCAATCTCTTTATTACTCATCCCTTTCGCCGCCCAGTCGAGTACTTCAAGCTCACGGGGATATAGTACGTCAAAACGCGCCCCATTCTGACCATCGCCTTCAACCACCCTTGAACAGAGATGGCGCACCAGCTTCTCAGTAGCCTTGATATCGAGTACACTCTCTCCTCTATACACTAGGCGAATGGCACTGGTCAGTCTTTCCAGAGGCGCTGTCTTTAAAATATACCCCCGGGCTCCGGCTCGTAATGAAGCCAGCACAAAAGCCTCGTAATCGAAAGCGCTGAGCATTATGATAGCACTACTCGGGCTCTGCTTTCTGATTTCCTTTGCCGCCTGGGTACCTTTTAACTGCGGCATACTGACATCAATTAATATCACGTCAGGCCTCAGTCTTTTCGCCAGATTGATTGCTTCGGCACCATCCGCGGCAATGCCAGCCACCTCAAAGTCCTCCTCATCGCCCAGCATGCGAGCCAATCCCTCACGGTAGGTCGGATGGTCATCTGCAATCAATAACTTTATTTTACTCATAGTTACCCTTCTATAAGGTACTATATCCCAAAGTTCTACCATAGGAACATTAGGAACTTAAATAAGCGCAGTATTAATGATAGTTAGTAGGAACCAAAATGTCAATGAC
>CAYXWH010000008.1:0-37254 GCA_964468755.1 uncultured Dehalococcoidaceae bacterium | reverse complement strand
CTCACCAGCGGCTGGGTGACCAGCCGGCTGGGTAAACCCCATCCGGAGCAAGACCAAATAGAGGGACACAGGGACGCCCGGCCCGTCCCCGGGTTGGTCGCTTGACCCTGGTGGCAACACCAGGGCTAGATAGATGGTCACCACTCCGATTCGTCGGAGTACAGAACTCGGCTTACAGGTTTACTTGACTCATTACGAGCCAGTCTTGTCACATTCCCAGGCTATTGAGGGAGGCTGCCGGATCAAAACCCGCCATACTTCCCGAATAAACCAGCTGTTGTGTAACCGGACTTACTGGTCTACAATACTGGTAAAGGGAGAAATTCAGTGCCGAAAATAACCAAGCTTTTTCTGAGCCTGCTGCTGGTAATTATCGTGGCTATTGCCTTTGGTACTGGCTACATAATGGGCGGGCGAAGCAACCCGGGAACGGAAGATGGCCTGAACATTATAGAACAGGCGTGGAACGTCATCTTCAGCGATTACGTGGATAAGGACAGACTTGACACCGATACATTAAAGCAGGCAGCCATTGAAGGCATATTAGAGGAACTGGATGACCCTTATACCTCCTATCTGGACAAAGATGACTACCAGCTGGGCATGAGTAGCCTGGAAGGTGAATTCAATGGCATTGGGGCCCATATCATGCTCCAGGATGAGCAACTCACCATCGTCTCGCCGATTGAGGATTCACCCGCCGCCATAGCCGGCATCAGGACCGGTGACGTTATCCTGGAAATAGACGGGGTGACCACTGCTGACATGGGCTTGATGGAAGCCGTACTGAAAATCCGTGGCCCCAAAGGCACCCCGGTCACCCTGCTCATCCAGCACGAGGGTGACGAAAAACCCGAAGAGATTATCATCGTCCGGGACAAAATTGAGGTATCCACGGTAAGCTATGAGATGAAAGACGATATTGCCGTTATTAACATCTCCCAGTTCTCGGAGCGGACTGACCAGGAACTGGCTACCACGCTGGAAAGCATCAACGAACAGGGCGCCAGGGGTATTATCCTTGACCTGCGCAATAACCCCGGTGGACTTCTCGATATCGTGGTCAATGTTGCCAGCTACTTTTTACCCGACGGCACCGTGGTCGATGTCGTCAGTAATGAAGAGAAGCTGTTCAGCCTCCAGGTTCACCACGACCGCCCCGTTACCGACCTGCCCATGGTAGTACTGGTAAATAATTTCAGCGCCAGTGGCAGTGAGGTGCTTGCCGGCGCCCTTCAGGACTATAGCCGGGCAACTGTCGCCGGCAACACCACTTTCGGCAAAGGCAGTGTCAACGTCCTTCGCCAGCTCAGTGACGGCTCAGGTCTCTACATTACCACCGCCCGGTGGCTCACCCCCAACGGCCGTCTCATTGAAGGCAAAGGCATTGAGCCGGATTATATACTCGAGCCGGATGAAACTGACCCCATCGACTGGGCGATAGACTTCCTTATAAACCGGGAATAATAACCGCTCTCCCTCTCTTTAGCGTCGCGGAGAGATGAAGGAGGCGAGGGTAGAATGGTCAGTAACCCTACCGGGATAACCGTCAACCAGGCAAAGCTCTCCATCGTGCAGGGGGATATCACCGCGCAGGATACCGATGCTATAGTCAACGCTGCCAATTCCAGCCTGATGGGCGGCGGTGGCGTTGATGGAGCCATCCACCGCGCGGGGGGTCCGGCGATACTGGAAGAATGCCGGAAAATCGTCGCCAAACAGGGGCGTTTACCCACCGGAAATGCGGTGATTACCACCGGAGGCAACCTGAGGGCACGCTATGTCATTCACACCGTAGGACCGGTGTGGCGTGGCGGCACCGGTAGAGAAGCCGAACTACTGGAGGGCGCGTACCGGGAAAGTTTGAAGCTGGCTGCCCGAAACGGGCTAAAAAGTGTCTCCTTTCCCTCAATAAGTACCGGCGCCTACGGCTACCCCGTGGACAGGGCTGCCTCTATTGCCCTGAGAACGGTTGCCGGTTTTCTCGACGAAACAAGCTCGGTGAAAGCAGTGACCTTTGTCCTCTTCGATGCCAGGACGTTTGCCGCCTATTCCGCAGCCCTCGATGAAATAGCCAGTTAACAATAGGCAGGGAAAGCCAGTTGAATGACCATCCGCACCATCATCACCACCCGCCGGTGGGCAGCAAGCTTAAATACGGTATCATTCTCGCCGGCGGCATACTGCTGGCGGAAGTTGCCGGCGGGCTTTTTGCCGGCAGATTGAGACCATACTCCGCCAACAATTCAACATCAGCCACACTGTTCTTCAGATGGAATGTCAGGAATGCGGGGCTAACGACATCTTCTGTAAACTGACCATGGGACAACGGGCGGATGAAAATGAAAATACCGGCTCCGGTTGACCATAAGCATCTCTTGTCAAACCATGGGAAATGCCTTATTATATCAGGATTATGTGGGTTGATATTGTTGTCATCATAATTCTATGCCTCAGCTTGTTTGGCGGCTTGAAAGAAGGAGCCGTCAAACAGTTCTTTTCCCTGCTGATACTGTTCATAGCCATACCCCTTACCGGACAGTTGTATTATCTGCTGGCTACCGCTCTGTCTTTCATACCCGGCACCAACTGGGAAAACTTCATCGGCTTTTTCATCACCCTGGCAATAATAAGCGTTATCTTTCACTTTATCTTTCTCATACCACGAAATTTTACCGCGAAGGTCTGGAAAAAGGGCCTGGTGTTCCGAATACTCGGGGGCGCTTTTAATGCCTTTGGCGCCTGTATTGGCTTTGCGGTGTTCACCCTTGTCCTCGGCGCCTATCCCGTCATTGATTTTGCGGCACGAGCGGTGGCTGATTCCGGAGTCCTGATGTGGCTCGCAGAGCACCTGAGCTTTGTCCAGGCAATGCTGCCGGGCTGGTAGTGGCCTGTGGCAATTAATCTAACCGATGAGGAGGTAAGCGACCATGGCGGAACAAAAAGCGTATCCGGTCACCATCAGGGGTGAACTGACCGAGCCTCCGGCGCGGGGCTGGTGGCTCATCAAGTGGCTGCTCGGAATTCCTCACTTCATCATACTGTTTTTCCTGTGGATTGCCTTCGCGATAGTGACCATCATCGCCTTCTTCGCCATCCTGTTTACCGCGAAGTATCCCCGGAGTCTATTCGACTTTAATGTAGGAGTATTGCGCTGGAGCTGGCGGGTAGGGTTCTACAGCTATGAAGCCCTGGCCACTGACCGCTATCCCCCGTTTACCCTGCAATCAATGGACTATCCCGCCGACCTTGAGGTCGAATACCCGGAAAGGCTGTCACGGGGACTGGTGCTGGTGAAATGGTGGCTGCTGGCTATCCCCCACTACATCATCACCTCGTTCTTCGCCGGGGGCTGGACGATGTGGTGGAACTGGGATAAATGGTCGATGAGCTGGCCGGTTGATAATGACACTGGACTGATATTTGTACTGGCCATCTTCGCCGCGGTGGTTGTCCTGTTTACCAGCAAATACCCGCCGGACATGTTCCGGATTGTTATCGGGCTAAACCGCTGGCTCTACCGGGTAGTCGCCTATGCCGCGCTCATGACTGACCAATATCCGCCCTTCCGCCTCTGGGACGATTAGGGAACCGGCTGGCACTTCGGGCAGAAGTAGCTGCCGCGGTTGCGGATGGGCAGTCGCTGCACAGGTGTGCCACAAATGGGGCATGGCTTACCGCCACGGTGGGCAACCTTGAAGTCAAAGTGGGCAGTGCCCAGGTCACCACCGGGGCGGTAGTAATTCAACACGCTGGCACCCTGATGAGCAATCGCTGCTCTCAGCACCTGCCGGATGCTACGATGCAACCTGCTCACTTCCCGCCGGGACAGGCTTCCCCCCTGCCTCAGCGGGTGAATTCCGGCGGCAAACAGGGATTCATCGGCATACATATTGCCAATGCCAGCAATAAATGTCTGGTCGAGCAGGAGCGCCTTTATTGGCGCGGTTCGACCACGCAGGCGTTTTGCCAGGACTTCAGCAGTGAAGCCGGCCTCCAGAGGCTCCGGCCCCAGCCTGTCGATAATCGCCAGCGTATCCGGTTCCAGCCACATTCTGCCCAGCTTGCGGGGGTCACGTAAATACAGCTCCATCCCACCGTCAAGGTGAACAATAGCCCGGATATATCTCCCGTCAGATGAGGCTGAATTGAGTAATATTGAGCCGGTCATCCGCAGGTGGATTACCAGTGCTTCATTGCTGCTCAGGTGAACCAGGATGTATTTGCCCCGCCGCCCCACCCCGTTTATTCTCTGCCCGATAACGCGTGAGCGGAAGTCCGGTGCGGATGAGTTCGGGACAATTCCATCCCAGAATAGAGTAATATTGGTAATCCGGCGCCCAGTAACATGGGGCGCCAGCTCTTTGACGATGGTCTCCACTTCGGGTAACTCAGGCATCGTTTATTCCATTTCACCCCAGTTACTGCCTTCCTTGGTATCCACCTTTAACGGGATGCTGAGCATCAATGCGGTAGACATTACCTGCGGCACCATCCAGCGCATCGCCACCATTTCCTCTTCGGGCATTTCAAACACAAGCTCATCATGCACCTGAAGCAGCATCTTGCTTTTCATCCCCTGCTTCTCCATCTCCCGGTGCAGGTTTATCATGGCTACCTTGATAATATCGGCTGAGGTCCCCTGTACCGGCATGTTTATTGCCATACGCTCGGCGGCCTCTCGTACCTGTCGATTGGTAGCGTTAATCTCCGGGATAAAACGGCGGCGGTGAAGCAACGTCTGCACATAACCGGTCTGTCTCGCCTGCTCCTTGGTTGCTTCCAGATAGCGCTTCACCCCCGGGTACTTCTCAAAATAGGCCGCAATAAACCGGCTCGCCTCTTCCCGTGACAGCTCGGTCGCCTGCTCCAGACCATAGTCACTCATACCGTAAATAACACCGAAATTCACCGTTTTCGCCAGCCGGCGCATATCGGCGGTTATCCGCGATGTATCCACGCCGAAAAGCTGCGCCGCAGTGGCGGCGTGGATGTCCTTATCGTGCTTGAAGGCGCTTACCAGACCCGGGGCCTGAGACAGGTGTGCCAGAACACGGAGGTCAATCTGTGAGTAATCACCGGCGAAAAGAAAGCAGCCACTGGCCGCCGTGAATGCCTGCCTTACCTGCTTGCCCAACTCACCACGGATGGGGATATTCTGCAGATTGGGGTCACTTGAGGAAAGCCGGCCGGTGGAAGTCCTCGTCTGGTTAAAACTGGTGTGCACCCTTCCTGTCTTCCGGTTCACCAGACCGGGCAAGGCATCAATATAGGTTGACTTGAGCTTGCGCAGCTGCCGGTATTCCAGAATGAGTTCGACAATGCGGAAACCCTGTTTACGGAGTTGTTCCAGGACTGACGCCTCGGTGGAATACCCGCCTTTGCCCTTCCGTCCTGCCGGCAGGTGCAGCTCCTCAAACAGTACTACCCCCAGTTGCTGAGGTGAATTTATGTTAAACTGACGACCGGCGAGGCTGTATATCTCCGCCTCCAGGATGAGTAATTGTTCACCGATTCCGCGTGACATTTCCGCCAGTAGCCCGGTATCCAGGGCTATCCCGTTTCTCTCCATGTGCAGCAACACGGGTACCAGCGGCATCTCGACCTCGGCAAATAACTGCCATAACCCCTGCTGCCAGAGTTCCGGCTCCAGTTTCTCTACCAGCCTCCGTGTCATATCGGCGTCGGCGCAAGAATATTCAGCCGCCTGCTTTATGTCTACCTGAGACATGGGACGCTGCCTGGCACCGGAACCGATAAGGTCACTGATGGGTGTCATTTCAATACCCAGCTTACCGAACGCAAGCGCCTTCAGTCCCAGTGATTTCTCCCCCAGGAGGTGAGCGGCAATCATACTATCAAAAGTCAGGTTATGGACCGATACCCCGTTTTCAGCGAGCACGTTCATATCATACTTGCCGTTGTGGGCAAACTTGGCCAGTTTCATGTCTTCCAGAGGCATCCTGAGGCGTTCCAGCGCCTGTGACCGCGGCACCTGCGGCACTTCCCCGCCGACATGACCCACCGGAATATACCAGGCAACACCCGGAGCCGTTGATATGGATATACCCACCAGCTCAGCCGACATCGCGTCCAGGCTCGTTGTCTCGGTGTCAACGGCAAATGAACTGGCTTCCGACAGGCGACTCACCAGCTTATCCAGTTCCGCGGGAGTGGTAACCGTGTGGTAGTCGCCCTCCGGCCGTCCGGCTTCAACCCGGACCGGGGCTTGTTCAGTATCCGGCTCCACTTCCACCCCGGGCAGTTTTGATAGCAGGCTGAAGAATTCCAGCTCGCGGAAAAGGGATACCACTTTATCGCGGTCATACCTTCCGGTCTGGCATTCCTCCAGATTTAACGTAACCGGCGTTTCCACCACGATGGTAGCCAGTTCCTTACTTTGGCGCGCGATAGCTTCATTCTTGATTAGAATATCGCGGAGTCTGGCCGGAGTCACTTCATCAATATGTTCATAG
Organism: uncultured Dehalococcoidaceae bacterium; assembly: GCA_964468755.1. Lineage (GTDB taxonomy): Bacteria > Chloroflexota > Dehalococcoidia > Dehalococcoidales > RBG-16-60-22 > CAYXWH01. Next base: position 30,778 of record CAYXWH010000008.1, on the reverse strand, counting down.
ATATCCTCAATAGCACCAAACTGCTGGATAAGCTTGACGGCGGTCTTCTCACCTATACCGGCAACGCCGGGAATGTTATCTGATGAATCACCCATCAGGCCCTTGAGGTCAGTAATGCGCTCCGGGTTAACCCCGTATTTTTGGCTCACCGCGGTCTCATCATAGAGCACGGTATCACTGAAACTCCGCCGCGGCTTGGGATAAAGCACTTTTACTTGGGGAGTAACCAGTTGCATGGTATCGGCATCACCGGTCACAATCACTGTATCCACATCCTGCTGTGCCGCCTGGTGACTCAGCGCCCCCAGGATATCATCGGCTTCGTAGCCTTCAATTTCAAAAATCGGAATGTTGAAGGCTTCCACCAGCTCCTTTACCCGTACTACCTGATTCACCAGTTCCATGGGAGTGGGCGGGCGGTGTGCCTTGTACTCATTGAAAAGCTGATGGCGGAAGGTAGGACCTTTCACATCAAAGGCAACGGCGTAATGGGTGGGGTTCAGTTCTCCCAGCACCTTGAAGAGCATCTGGGCAAAGCCGTAGACCGCACCGACCATCTCACCGGTAGTGCGTAATGTCAATGGCGGCAGGGCGTGAAAAGCGCGATGCAGCAGCGCGTTCCCATCAAAGAGCACCAGAAGCGGCTTGGTCATGGTTTTATTATAGCAGACTATCCACCACGACAGGTAGACAGGAGGCAACCGGCAATCGATTCACTCTTCACCGATTGGTGGACCGGCTTCTGCTGACTGGTACGCGCGCCGCCCATACTTGATAAGTTCAATAATGGTAGCGGTAAACGGGGCTATGAGCAACAGACCCCAGAACCCGGCAACATATGCCCCCATAACCAGCAGGAATATCAGCACGGCGGGATGTATTCTCAGATAGGCGCTCTGTATTCGGGGGACAAGGGCATTATTCTCCACCAGTTGCACCACGACAAAGAGGACAATTACCCAGATTGTCTTTTCCGGGGCTACCGCCAGGGTGACCACCGTCGCCACACCACCACCAATCCACGGACCCAGCGTCGGGATAAGCTCGGTCACTCCTGCCAGAATAGCCAGTACCGGGGCAAACGGAACCCTTAAAACCAGTAAGCCGATAAAAGAGAAGTAAGCGACAATTACCCCCAGCATTATCTGGGCGCGAATGTACCTGCCCAGCACGTTTTCGATAATGGTAAGGACATTCCGGGCATGGTCCCGGGCACTCGTTGAAAAAACCGAATAGATGCCATTTTTTAACTTCTCGGAATCCTTCATGATATAGAACAGGAAAAAGGGCAAGGCTGCAAAACCAAGAATGGTACCGAAGGTGCGCGGTACCTCAGCGATACCTCCAATCAGGTACTGCCGTATACTGGTACCGATGGTAGCGCCGGCATCAATAAGCGATTTATCAACTTCCTGCCGGATTTGCGGCGGTAACTGCTCCCGCAAACCCTGAAACCACTCCTGTATCTGGTATATACCCCGGCTCAGTATATCGGGAGCGCTCTCCAGGAGGATTTCCCAGGCATCGATAACCGTCGTCACGATGAAGTAGGCAAAACCGCCAATCAGTATAACTAGTACCAGAAAAGTCACCCAGACGGATAAGGCCCTCTTGAACCCTCGCCATTTTTTCTTGGGAGGCAGACTTCGCTCCAGCCAGGAGACGAATGGCATCAGCAGATAAGCCAGCACCAGGCCAACGGCAAAAGGAAGGATAACGGTCCGTAGAATATAAAGGACCCAGATAAAAATAATGACACCTAACACCAGGGCTATCAGGCGCCAGTGTCTTGTAAATGTGTTCGTCAATTACCCTAACTCTCAGCCAACCTGTCTATTTTAACCATAAGACAGCAGCCAGAAGATGGAGATTGAACGATAGCTTGTCTGTAGTTGCTCAGGCGGTTAACCGGCTGCCTCTTCCTTCTTGCCAAACCTTTCCTCAGCCTTTCTCCTCGCCTCAGCAGCCGCCTCCCGTGCCTTTTCGGTTACTTCGCTTGCCTTATGCCTCGCCTCCTGTACCTTTTCCTTGACGAGCTCTCTGGTTTCCCTCCCCGGCTTGGGCGCATAGAGAAAACCGATGGCTACACCAACCGCCGCGCCAACCAGGAACCCAATGGTGAAGCTGACTCCTGTATCTTTATCACTCATCTCTCCCGCCTCCTTTTGGTAAATCCTCTGACCAGCCCGATCGCCTGACTTACCCCCTGGACAAAGCCGGCTATCTGCCCCAGGGGTCTGGCTACCTCATCCTCAACACAGGAGGATATATTCTGGACTGTCCTGGTGGTACCTTTTACTGAGTCCAGTATCGGGCTCACCTTGCGGTAAAGCAAGTATGCCAGCACCCCCAGGAAAATGATGAACACCACCACCCCGAAACCAAGAATACATATTGCCAGGTCACGCAACCATTCAATACCCACTGGTCACACCCCCGTTTCTGTATACTATCTTAAGCATTGTATCCCCTTTTACCCAGGCTGTAAAGAGGGATACCTGCTATATTTGGCTAGAAATCACTGAGGGGAGCTTTTTCCACAGGCTTGAGATACGAGGTATCGTTGTGCCGGGTAAGGACAAAATTCCCGCTCTCAAAGGTAAAAATAGAAATGCCACACGTGTCCTGCCGGATAGTCCAGAACCGGGAATTATCCAGTCCCAAGAGGGCACAGATTAACACCTTGTTCACCACCCGATGAGCCACCAGCACGACTCGCCCGTAATGCCTGGCAACCACCTCATCCACCAGAGCTACAGCCCTTTTCCTGACATCATCCAGACTTTCCCCGTCGGGCATTACCACCTTGCCGGGACAATTGAGCCAGTCTGCATATAGCTCCGGGTACGTCTTTTTCACCTGCTGATGAGCAAGCCCCTGCCATTTCCCGTAATCAAAATCAACAAGACCGGGACTAGCCGTTACCCCGATATGATGGAAACCGGCAATATATTCCGCCGTTTTCAACGCCCGTTTCAACGGACTGGAATACACCGCCTCAAGCCGACCTGTGCTCAGGTACTCTGCCAGCAGCTCCGCCTGTCTTATCCCCGTTTCATTCAACTCGATATCAATTCTGCCCCGGAATACCTCGGCCACGTTCCAGTCAGTCTCGCCGTGCCGGACGAGAATAAGCTCGGTCATCTTACGGCTTCTCTACCTTCTCAACCTCAATGGTGCACTCGGTTACCAGTGCCGCAAAAGCTCCCAGAGCCGCCAGCACCGGCGCTGCCAGAATTCCCGCCGCCACCACCGGTGCCCCGACGGAAAGGGGGATCTCGATAATCGTTCGCCCCTCATGCAGCAGGCGCACCCGCCGGATATTTCCCTGGTGAATAAGCTGTTTCACCTTCTCCACTAAATCGCTCCCCGATACGGTAAACTTTTCACTCTCAGCCATTGCCTGCCTCCCGGTCTTTTACTGCATATTAGTCATGCCACCGGAAACATGTCAAGCAATCGGCACATATTGCCCGCCACACCGATTTCCCCCCTTTTGAATAATCTCGTTTTCATGATATACTCTATGGCATAAAGGGGGCTTCGATTTGAAGGGTAAAGACTTGCTATCCATTGCCGACTTCAGCGCCGGTGATATCCGATTACTTATCAATAACGCCCTTGAGATGAAGACAGAGGGATGGAATTCACTCCTCAGTGGCAAGACCTTGGCCCTGCTGTTTGAAAAACCCTCACTGAGAACCCGGGTAAGCTTCGAGCTGGCAATGGTACAGCTGGGCGGGCATACCATTTATCTTTCCCCTGCCGAGGTTGGCCTGGGCAAACGGGAATCGGTCGCCGATGTCGCCCGCGTGCTCAGTCGTTACGTCGATGCTCTGGCCGCCCGCACCTTTTCCCACCAGACCCTGGAACTGCTCGCCGCCGATTCGGCCGTACCGGTCATAAATGCCCTATCGGACCGGGAGCACCCGTGCCAGGCACTGGCTGACCTGCTCACCATATATGAAAAGAAGGAACGGCTTGAAGGGCTCACCATCGCGTACCTGGGTGATGGCAACAACGTGGCGCACAGTCTCCTGCTGGCAGCAGCCATTACCGGAGTCAATATGCGGATTGCTTCTCCCGCCGGGTATCAGGTAGAGGAGAGTATCCGGCAACTGGCTAAAGCCTCCGCTGATGAGAGTGGCGCCGAACTATTCCTCACCGAAGACCCGCGCCTGGCTGTCACCGGAGCTGACGTCATCTATACTGACGTGTGGGCCAGCATGGGCCAGGAAACGGAGGCGGAGAGCCGCCGGCGAATATTCGCCGGCTATCAGTTAAATCAGCAGCTTCTCCCTCTGGCCAGGGACAATGCCATAATAATGCACCCGCTGCCGGCACACCGGGGTGAAGAAATAGTTGACGAGGTTCTCGATAGCCCGGCATCAGTCGTCTTTGACCAGGCAGAAAATAGGATGCACCTGCAAAAAGCCCTGCTGGCAGGAATGCTGGGCGGACTGGAGATACCGCTAGCCAAGTATTAACAAAGGATGGTAGTACCATGGGAAGAAACATAGTGAACTGGGGATGGTGCCCGGCGGTATTAACGGCACTGGCAGTCCTTGGTCTTATCTATAGCTGGCCTCTGGAAGCAATCGTTCCCGCCCTGATTGTTATTTTTGCCGTGGGCCTGGTACTGGCGATAATCCGCACCAAGAGGAATGAGCTGGAGCTACTCTCGATGCGATTGAGACAACTGTCCAGCTATTTTAACCGGCGTTTCATGGGGAACTCATCACTCTCTATTTTCGCCATTATCGATAGCCTTTTCAGCATGGAAAACTCCAAGGTATGGGACTGGGCTCGGGCGTGTGATATGTCGCAGCGAATCTTCAATACCTGGGGCAACAGCTTTATAACCCGGGTGGAAAGTGATTTTCGTACCAGAAAATTTTCCTTTTACCTGCACACTTATTTGAACGAACTGTGGTCAATAAACAGCCACTACTACGAGTTCATCGAACAGTTTTGTGAAATAGCGGAGAAGTTTGAAACACCGCCGGAAATAATCGAGCAATACAACCGGTTCGTCATGGAGTATAATGCTTTTGTGCAAAGTTTCCGGGACAATGTCACCGAACTGAAAACGGCCGCCAAAACGGAAATCGAGCCGCCAAGCATCAAGCTTGCCAGAGAACTAGCGGTACCGAGGTGATAGAAGTATAACCTGCTACCTGATGGGCCGGAAGATACGGGGTAAGGAGAAAAAATACGTTGCATCTTGCCGGGGTTACTGTAACCACGATGACTATAGAAAGCGAAGCCAATCCGACAACACCCAAACCCATTGTTGCCATTGTGGGACGGCAGAACGTGGGTAAATCTACCATGCTTAACCGGCTGGTGGGAAAGCCGCTGGCTATTGTCGAGGACATGCCGGGGACCACTCGCGACCGTGTCTTCGCCAATGTTACCTGGCAGGGAAGGGACTTTACCATGGTCGACACCGGTGGGCTGGAACCAGATAATCAGTCAACCATTGCGCGAGGAGTGAGAGAGCAGATTGATGCCGCCATCGCCGAGGCTGACCTTCTCGTCCTTGTGACGGACGCCAAGACCGGCGTTACCGCTACTGACCTGGAAATTGCCGAACGATTGCGGCCGGTAAACAAGCCCATTATATTAGCCGCTAACAAGGCGGATAACACCAGACTGGAGACCCAGGCAGTGGAGTTTTATGAACTGGGAATGGGGGAGCCGCTGGCAGTCAGCGCCCATCACGGTCGGGGTATTGCCGATTTGATGGACCAGATTCTTTCCCAACTACCGCCCCCGGCCGCCGAGACTAAAATTGAGGGTATGAAGCTCGCTATTGTGGGACGACCCAACGTCGGTAAGTCGATGCTGCTCAATGCCCTGATAGGCAGTAAGCGGGTTATTGTCGATGATTCTCCCGGGACTACCCGGGATGCCACCGATACTTTGTTTGACTTTGATGGTCAAAGTGTGTTACTTATTGATACGGCAGGTATCCGGCGCCGGGGACGGGTGGATGCTGGTATAGAACGATACAGCGTCATTCGCGCCCTGCGAGCTATTGAACGTGCCGATGTGGTCTTACTGGTACTGGATGCGAGCGAGCCGGTAACGGCACAGGATATGCATATTGCCGGTTACATCCAGCAAGCGGCCAAAGGCGTCATCTTGATTGTAAATAAGTGGGACCTGATAATCGAGAAGGACACGGCTTGGTGGGATAGCCAAATTAGAAACCAGCTTAAATTTATGACCTATGCGCCAATAGTCTACGCCTCAGCCAAGTTAGGCCGGGGCACCGACGATATTTTAAACCGGGCACAAACGGTATACCGGGAAAGGCTGAAGAGATTACCCACCTCCAGAGTGAATGAGGTCGTGCAGCAGGCAGTGGCTACCCACAGCCCGCCACGAAGCGGTAAGAAACGGCTTAAAGTCCTGTACGCAACCCAGGCGGAGGTCAATCCACCGACCTTCGTCTTCTTCGTCAATGATACCAAACTGATTCACTTTTCCTACCAGCGCTACCTGGAAAACAGACTGCGCGATGCATTTGGCTTTGCCGGCACGCCGCTTCGACTAGTCTTCAAAACAAGGAGTGAATCATGATAATCGCCAAGCTCATCGCCGTGGCATTGATTGGTTATCTCCTTGGCTCCATTCCCTGGGGTAAAATAGTCGCTGAACGTACCACGAATTCAGATATCAGTACGCTCGGCAGCCGGCGAACCGGAGCTACCAACGTGCTGAGAACGTCCGGCAAGAAAGCAGCGATAACAGTGGCCATTCTCGATGTGGGGAAGGGAACGCTGGCGGTATATGTTGCCCGCCTGATATTCAGCGGTGAATATGCCGCCATTGGCGATTCTGGTCTGCTCTGGGTAGCCTCCAGCGCTCAGGTCCTGGCAGCTTTAGCCGCCGTCTTCGGACACACCTGGCCCCTGTTCAACAAATTCAAGGGCGGCCGCGGGGTGGCTACCTTCATGGGTGGCCTCATCCTTCTCTGTACGCCAGCCGCTCTCTTTGCCGGTGAGATCCTGATTATTTGCGCGCTACTGACCAGGTACATGTCACTTGGCTCTATCATCGGTGCGGTCAGTGCTTATACAATACTGATCCCGCTCACCATCATATACGGCTTCCCTATTGAATATCTGGCTTATGCCCTGGCGGGAGCCATCTTCATTATTGTAATGCACCGGGACAATATTGTCCGGTTACTGGCCGGCACGGAACGCAAGTTAGGCGAAAAAGTTGAAATGTAACCGCTGCTCTCAGCTATCAAATCCGAAAATGCACCCTCGGTCAACCACCGATGGCAAGCGTCTTTAAACCATGCAGAAAGTTGCTATTATTGGTACCACCAGCTGGGGAACAACGCTGGCATTTATGCTGGCACGCAAGGGTCTTGAAGTCAGGCTGTGGACACGCACCGAGCGTGAAGCTGTTGAATTACGAGAGAAGGGACCAAATCGAACCCAGTTCCCCGGTCTCAGCTTCCCCCCGGAAATACAGATAACCAGTCAGCTCGGCGAAGCGATTGCTGATGCCGCCGCAGTCGTACTGGCGGTACCTTCACAGACCATGCGCCAGAACATCCAGCCAGTCGCCAAGCATCTTACCAAATCCATGCTCGTTATAAGTGCTGCCAAGGGACTGGAGATAGGCAGCGGCAAGCGCATGTCTCAGGTGATTGCCGAGGAGATAAATCCCCGTTTTCATACTAATATTTGCGTCTGTTCCGGGCCCAATCTTGCCCGGGAAGTATTACACAACCTGCCAGCGGCAACCGTAGCCGCCGCCGTGAACCATTCCACCGCGAGAAAAGCCCAGAGGCTGCTTACCACCCCCAGATTTTGCGTCTTTACCAATACGGATGTCGTCGGAGTGGAGCTGGGGGGAGCTTTAAAGAATATTATTGCCCTGGGTGCCGGTATGGCTGACGGACTCGGCTATGGTGATAATGCCAAATCGGCTTTCGTTACCAGAGGCCTGACCGAGATAACGGCGCTGGGAGTCGCTCTGGGAGCCAACCCGCTCACCTTCTCCGGTCTGGCTGGTCTGGGTGACGTGATCGCCACCTGTGCCAGTCAACTGAGTCGAAACCACTATGTTGGCGAGGAACTGGCCAAAGGCGACCGCACGCTTACCGAGGTTATCGACTCGATGAACGAGGTGGCTGAGGGAGTGACCACGACTCTGGTTGCCCGCAACCTGGCTCGTCAGCTGGAACTGGAAATGCCGATTACGGATAAGATTTATCAGGTTCTCTATGAAGACCTGAAGCCCCAAAAGGCGGCGGCGGAGCTAATGGGTTTCAACGCCAGGCATGAGCTGGCGGGGCGCAAGTGGAGACTCTTCTCCTTCTTCCGGCGGCGCTAACACCATCGCTACGTCAAACATGAAGCCAAACGTATAGCTCGGGATTACTCGTCTTTCCTTTTGACCGGTTTCAACGTTCTGCCCAGTTCCTCTAACAGCTTGCGCTGTTCCTTGGTCAATGATTCGGGGGTAACCACACTGAGCCGAACCATCTGGTCACCGTGTCCGCCACGGTAAAGGTGAGTAATACCCCTGTCCTTCAACCGGAATACCCTGCCCGTCTGGCTACCGGCGGGGATAGTGACTTTACTGGTCCCATAGAGGGTGGGTATTTCGACCTCAGCACCGAGTGCTGCCTGGACAAAGTTGATGGGCAGCTCAAAAATAACATCGTCGCCCTCACGGGTGAAGTACTTGTGCCGGCGCACTGATAACTCAACATAAATGTCACCGGACGAACCACCCCTTGACCCGGCATTACCGGAGCCACTGAGACGGATTGCCGAATCTCCATCAACTCCAGCCGGTATGGTAACGGTGATGGTACGCTTCTGCTTTTGCGTGCCTGTGCCGCGACAGTCCGGGCAAAATTCGTTAATAATCCTGCCTTCACCGTGGCACTGGCTGCAAACCGTGGTATTAATGAAACGACCGAAGATACTGCGCTGGACCCGGCGTACCTGTCCGGTGCCATCACAGGTCGGGCATCGAACCGGCTGGGTGCCTGGTCTGGCACCGGTCCCGTGACAGGTCGAGCACACCTCGGTGCGGGTGATAGTTACCTCCTTCTCACCACCCAGCGCCGCTTCCTCAAAGGAGATGGTAAGGTTACAGCGGATATCAGACCCGCGCTGCGGAGCGCGACGGGTAGTCGAACTCACCCCGCCGAAAAAGGTCTCAAAGATATCGCCGAATCCTCCAAAATCAAACCCCTCAAAACCACGCCCGAATATGCCTGCATCCCCGGCATGCCCGTAACGGTCATAAGCAGCCCGCTTATCAGTATCAGAGAGCACCTCGTACGCCTCGTTGATTTCCTTAAACTTGGCTTCGGCACCATCCTCGCGATTACGGTCGGGATGATACTGAAAGGCTAGCCTGCGGAAGGCTTTCTTTATCTCTTCCTCATCGGCGTCTTGAGACACACCCAGAACTTCATAGTAATCCCGTTTTACTGCCATTTTCCTTGCCTGTCCGAAACTCCTCTGGTATCAGCTAATAACCACAATAGTATAAGAGACAGAATTACAACTATATGATAAACGCTGGGCAAAAGGCTTGTCAATGAAGGTAACCTCCAAAATAGTATGGGGACTACAGCAGTCTAACCGGAGAGACTAGCCGCTGTGCTCATCCAGATAACTTTGCAAAATGACTGCCGCCGCCGCGGCATCATCTTCAATCTTACCTTTTGTCTTACGCCCCATCCGTAACAGACGCCGAGCAGATACCGTTGACAAACGTTCGTCCCGGAAATCGACGGGGACATCCGTATGGCGGGAAAGTTCCTCCGTAAAGGTAATCACCTTCTCCGCCTGGGTGCCAATGCTCCCGTCCATCGAGCGCGGCAAGCCAACTACTATTTGTCCCACCTGATGACCGGCAATTACCTCAATGAGCGCGGCTACGTCAGCCTGGTTATCACTGCGCCGGATTATGGTCAGCGGGCTGGCCAGAATTCCCCCCGGGTCACTGAGCGCTACCCCGATCTTCCGGTCGCCGATATCAAGTCCCAGACGTCGCGTATTCATTTCCTCCCGACTATACCAGGCGCTTGACCAGGCTCAGAGCCTCATCCAGTTTATCCTTGTCCCTGCCTCCGGCCTGCGCCAGGCTCGCCTTGCCACCCCCGCCGCCGCCGGCTACCGTAGCTACCTGCTTGACGATTTCTCCGGCGTGGTAGCCCTTCGCCACCAGGTCAGGGGTTACCGCCGAGAGAAAGACCACCCTGCTCCCGTGAACCGCCCCCAGCACGATAACCGCGCTCTTTAGTTTCTCCCGGAGGAAGTCCGCCATCTCGCGCAAAATCAGCTGGTCGGCGAATGATACCCTGACAGCAAGCAGGTTTACCCCGTTCACTACTTCCGCCCGGCGCAGCAGGGACTCAGCCTCTTTCTTCGCCAGTTCCCTCTCCAGTGCCAGCACCTGTTTGCGCTCCCGGTCCAGATCAGAAACCAGACCGGACAACTTGTCCGGAATGCTTTCCGGTGAAACGCCGAGCGTCTGCCCGATTATCTCCAGGCTGTCAAGACGCTGGCGGATAAACACTTCTGCTTCACGCCCGGTAACCGCCTCAATACGGCGGAGTCCGGAACCGATACTCCCCTCGCTGACAATGTGAAAGTAGCCGATTTCTCCGGTACGGCTCATATGAGTACCGCCGCAAAGCTCGGTGCTGACCGCCGGCTCCCCGATTTTCAGCACCCTGACCACGTCTCCATACTTTTCATCAAACAGGGCGATAGCCCCCTGCTCGATTGCCTCGTCGTAGCGCAGTGTTTCATCATACACCCTGAGGTTCTGCCTGATTTTCTCGTTTACAATGCTGTTTACCTTGTTTATTTCTTCTCCGGTCATCGCGGTGAGGTGGGAGAAATCAAACCGGAGCCGTTCCGGCGTAACCAGCGAGCCCCGCTGCGTGACATGCTGACCCAATACCAGACGCAGCGCCGAATGAAGCAGATGGGTCGCCGTATGGTTGCGGGCGATATCCAGACGCCGCTCCTCATTGACTGTCGCCACCACTTCTTCCCCCACTGTCAGACTACCCTCAGCAACATAACCCTGATGAATAATGGCATCGGCCGTGCCGCGCACGGTATTCGTCACGGTAAAACAGCCCTGAGACCCCCTGATGGCACCGGTGTCTCCCACCTGACCCCCCATCTCCCCGTAAAACGGGGTCTCATCCAGAACCAGGCTCATTGAATCTCCCTCTCTTACCGATTCCACAGATGTACCGTCCGCCAGCAGCCGGACAATTTTCACCTTCTTCTCCAGGCTCTGGTAGCCAACAAAGCTGGTTGCCCCGATATCGAACGTCTCACCCAGCCTGACCGTTTCCCTGGCTTCAAACTTCTGGGCAGCCCGGGCTCTTTCCCGCTGCTTCCCCATCTCACTCTCAAAGCCGGCCACGTCCACGGAATAACCGGACTTACTCACAATCTCCCGGGTCAGCTCCACCGGAAAACCATAGGTATCATAGAGCTTGAAGACATCCTTACCGGAGACCTCTTTCGTTTTCTGGGTAGTCTTCCGAGCCATTACCTTCTCGATAAGCTCCAGGCCGGTGCTCAGCGTTTCCTCAAACCGCTCCTCCTCAGCCTCAATAACCCGGAGGATAAAATCGCGTCTTGGCTCCAGTTCGGGATACACATGGCTCATGCGCTCGATAGTGGTCTTCGCCACCTCAGCCAGAAACGGCCTGTCCAGGCCCAGTCGCCTGCCAAACAGGGCGGCCCGTCGCAGCAGGCGGCGCAGCACGTAGTCGCGCCCCTCATTACCGGGCATTACCCCGTCGGCGATAAGAAAGGCTATTCCCCGCCCGTGCTCAGCCACCACCCGCATCGCATTGTCGGTCTCAGCATCGACCCCGTACCGCTTATCGGAGAGTTCGCCCAGACGTTGCAACAGTGGAAAGAACAGGTCAGTCTGGTAAACCGAGTTCTGGTCCATCACCGCCGCCACAGTTCTTTCCAGTCCCATGCCGGTATCAATATTGGGTTTCGGCAGCAGGGTACGGCTCCCCGATTCGTCCTGGTTATACTGAGTAAACACCAGGTTCCATATTTCGGAAAAACGCCCGCACTCACAGTTCGGCTTGCAGTCGGGCTTACCGCAGCCCACTTCCTCCCCAAAGTCATAATGGATCTCGCTGCAAGGCCCGCAGGGACCGGAGCTACCGGCGGGACCCCAGAAATTGTCCTTGTCACCGCACCTCAGTATTCTTGCCTCGGCAACACCCGTCTCCCGCCAGTACTGGAAAGACTGGTCATCATCAAGATATATGGTAACCCACAGCTTCTCCGGCGGCAGCTTCAACCACTCCGTCACAAACTCCCATGCCCAGCTAATCGCCTCTTTTTTAAAATAGTCGCCGACACTGAAGTTACCCAGCATCTCGAAGAAGGTAAGGTGTGTGGCATCCCCTACCGACTCTATATCGGTGGTGCGGAAGCACTTCTGGCACGATGCTAGGCGAGGGCTGGGTGGCTTCTCCTGGCCCAGAAAGTACGGCTTGATCTGCACCATACCGGCTGTGGTCAACAGCAAGGTAGGATCCCCCCTGGGTATCAGGGAAGAGCTGGGAATTATCGTATGTCCCTTTTTCTCAAAAAAGGCTAAGAATGCCGACCGCAGTTCATCGCTTGTCAATAGTCACTCCCTGTCTATCTTAATAGATGTATCGGTACTACGATTTTAGAGGTAACCGGCGCAGGCTGTCAACGAAAGCCGGATTACCCCGGAAGATTAAGACCATAATTATATGAACAAACTACAGTAGTCTCTTTAAATATTCCCTGAGCTCTGGACCAAGTTCGTCGCGCTTCATAGCCAGGGCAACAGTCGCCTTCAGCCAGCCCAGGGGACTACCCGTGTCATAGCGAGTGCCCTCCAGCTCACAGGCATAGATTGCCTGGTCTTTAAGCAGCAATTGCAGGGCGTCGGTGAGCTGTATTTCCTGACCCTTTCCCGGCGGTGTCCTCTCCAGGACATCGAATATCTCCGGCGTTAACACATACCTGCCCACCACCCCCAGATTGGACGGCGCCACTGACGGGGCGGGCTTTTCCACGAGACTTATTACCTGATAAACTCCATCAGCTACCTTTACAGGTTCAATGACACCGTATTTTTCCGTATCGCCGGTATCAATGCCCTCCACCGCGACCACACTCCCCCCATGCTGCTGGAAAACGTCAATCATTCGCTCCAGGGCAGGCATTTCGCTCTCTATCAGGTCATCCGGCAGCAGTACTGCAAACGGCTCGTTCCCCACCACTCCCTTAGCGGCAAGAATAGCGTGTCCCAGTCCCAGCTGTTCCTTTTGCCGGACCGAGCAGATATCGACCAGATTAGCCAGCTCCCGTATTTGCCGTAACCGCCCGGTATCGCCCTTCCTTTCCAGAATACGTTCCAGTTCAAGGTCACGGTCAAAGTAATCTTCCATTGCCTGCTTCCCCGCAGCCGTCACCATAACAATCCGCTCGATACCGGAATGTATCGCCTCTTCCACCGAATACTGGATTAAGGGCCTGTCTATCAGGGGCAGCATTTCCTTGGGCAGGGCTTTGGTAATCGGCAGGAACCTGGTGCCCCGGCCTGCAGCTACAATAACCGCCTTACGAACCTTCATATGAACCTCCCGGCTATTTACGCCGTCCGTACCGGTGGTGTCGAGAACGGACGGCGCTGGCTCAATTCGGCAACCAGGATATTGAGGGCAAGGTCACCCTCACATTTCCCGGTTTTTATGGCAATATCAGCCTCGAGAAGCCGGTGATACATCTCCCCGAGCCTCTCCAGGGAATACCGGCTAGCCTGCTCAGAAACCCGTTTGAAAACGAATTCTGACTTCAGACCCAGTTTTCCCCGAATCTCGACACCGGATCTCCCCTGTTTCCTCAGTTCCTTTATCATAATCAGCATCCGTGCCTGACGCACCAGCATAACCAGCAGATATGGCGCAGCGGCGCCACGTTGCAACAGTTGTTCCAGCAGCTTTTCGGCTTCGCTGACCCGAAACTCGAGCAGGGCGTCAACCAGAGCAAACACACTAATCTCCTGCGCCGAGCTGACCACCTCCCCGACATCGCCCGCCTCAATGGTACGGCCCAGGGCAAATAACGTCAGCTTGTCAATTTCGTTGGCCATAACCCAGAGATTACTACCCACGTACTTCTCCAGCAATCTCACCGCTTCCTCAGAGATAGAACCGCCCGCCTCTTTTACCCGCCGTCTTATCCACTGGCGCAGCCTGTCCCGGTTCAACAACGGAAAAACCTGTATCTCGGCTTTGGCTGAAGAGGCTTCCTTTAGCAGCGGATTGTTGTTACCGATTTTACCGTCCACCAGCACCAGTGTGGTGAAGTCAGGTATCCGGTGAAGGTAACCGGCAATGTCCTGAAAGTACGTATCTGCCTGGTCAGCGCGGCTTTTCCCCTTTTTCCGCCGGGCATTGGCCTTGACCCCAAAGCATTCCAGTAATCCTTCAACAATAACCAGACGCTTCTCAGCTAAAAAGGGTACCGTCTCACATGAATTCCGCAACTGGTCTATTGCCAGCTGCCGTCCATCAAATACCGCGATATTGGCTCCCCGCACCGTCTCGTCGCCAACGCTGTCCTTTATCTTCTCCAGCGACTGACGAACGGAATAATCATCCTCTCCCAGCAGAACATACAGCAATCCCGGCGCTCCTCTTCAATGCTGCCCCCATTGTACCACACCGCCGGTGGCTTGATAAGGTTGACAAACTGTCCTCATTGAGGAATAATCCCAGCGAGGGCATCAAAAGGCCGGTCTGCCTGATATTACTCAAGCTCAGAGGTGAATGGTAATGGCGGAAAATCCTACGGAAACAACCAGGTACGATGAACTGAAGAAACTATCGGCTATTGCCACCGATATGCTCCTGAATCCCAAGCTGCGCAACGAAGCCATTAACCTTATCGGCGAGATTGGCACCCATGAGGCGCTCCTCGCCCTGCTGGAACTGGCCGCCAACGAAAGACTCAACGTTTCGGAAAGAGACCTCGCCCTGAAGCGAGCCCGAGACATAGTGAAGTCCGGCCGCTGATAACATGACCATTACTATTGGGGATAGACGAGACTGATGAGTATAGACATCGGTATTATCGGTCTGGCTCAGAGCGGCAAGACCACTATTTTCAACACCCTGACCGGAGGCACCGTCGATACCGCCAGCCATGCGCCGGATAGCATGAAATCGCACCTCGGCATTGCCAGGATTCCCGACCCCAGGCTGCAGAACCTGGCTGAAATGCTCCACCCCCAGAAACTGGTACCGGTCGAAGCCCGCTATATTGATGTCGGCGCCTCCGTCAGGAGCATGGCGAAGGATAAGGGAATAGGTGGGGAGCTGCTCAATCAACTCAGCCAGGTAGATGCGCTCATCAACGTCGTCCGGGCTTTCGTTGATGACCGTATTCCCCACAGTGAAGGCAGCCTGGATGTGAAACGGGATATGGCTACCATGGACCTGGAACTCGCCTTTTCTGACCTGTCCATCATCGAAAGAAGACTGGAGAGAATCGAGCATTCCTTAAAAGGCGCCAAGCCACCCGAGCGCCAGGTGTTTGATAGAGAGCAGGAGTTCCTGTTAAGACTGAAAGCCGAGTTGGAAAACGAGGTCCCTATCCGCGAACTAAGCCTGACCGACGCCGAGACCAAAACACTGGCCAACTACCAGTTTTTAACCGCCAAACCACTGCTGATAGTGGTTAACATCGGTGAAGACCAGCTTCAACCGGCAATCTCACTGGAAGCCGAGCTCAACGCACATCATTCACGGAAAAATTGCCACGTGATTGCCCTCTGCGGCAAGCTGGAAATGGAACTATCCCAACTGGATAACGATGCCGCCACCGAATTCCGCGCCGATTTCGGTATTACGGAGTCCGGGATTGACCGTGCTCTCCGCCAGTCCTATGAACTACTGGACCTGATTAATTTCTTTACCACCGCCTCCGGGGAAGTCAGTGCCCGCGCCATCAAGACAGGCACCACCGCCCTCAACGCCGCCGGTAAAATCCACTCAGACATGGAGCGGGGGTTTATCCGCGCCGAAGTAATAAGCTATGACGACCTGACCGGTTGTGGCAGCCTGGCTGAGGCACGGAAGAAAGGTCTGCTGCGCCTCGAGGGCAAAGACTACATCGTCCAGGATGGTGACGTCATAACCTTCCTGTTTAACGTGTAGTCAACCGGGGACCGCCTTTCCGCACTATAAGCTTGAGCCCATCCTCCCCCACCACAGTTACCTCCTCGCCAATATCCATCTTCCCCTCTTCGGAGGTAGCCCCCCACAGCTCGCCCTTAATTCTGACCATACCCTCCGGAGCCAGCGGTCTGGCAACCTTCCCCTTACTGCCAACCATGGTTTGCAGACCGATGAAGGCTTTCTTCCCCAGAGCCCGGGTGACAATAATAAATGTAGCCACCGCATACACCAGCCAGCCGACCATGATGGCAACCAGCACATAAAGCGGGAGTTCAATATCAAAATGAGGCAACGCCCAGCGCCAGATGACAAAGATAGCACCTTCCTCCAGAAGGATGCTGATAATCGCCAGCACGAGACGGGGCGCAAAAGTTTCACCAAATCTCATATACTCTCATTATAGCAGGATAAGACGTCGGTTATAACTATCGCGGCTTACCACTGCCGACCAAAAAGTACTCCGCATAAATCCCGGTCAACGAGGTACTAAACTCATGTCAGCACTAAGTGAAACCCGGCACTATGTATTTGGAAAACAGTCCGGCACAAGCCGGGCGCCATCCGGTAATGTGAAATCCTGAGCTTATCTCTTCGCCTTCATGAATAACATACCATAACCAGCGGCACCGCTTCCCCTTCACCCATTTGTGCTCCTGAATATAATCCCCACACTGCATACCGATTTTCTCCCGAATGCGTTTATACGATAAATGGTTCACCACCTGACCCATAAAAACGCCGTAAAAATACTTGACAATAACGGGGGAAGGTGGTATCATTAAGATTTGTGACAATGCCCCAATGTGTCTTTACCTCATTGTATAACAATATTCTTTATTTTGATTATGCCGTATATCCACATTAGGTCATAGAGTTATCCGCAGGACGAACGCAGGAAAGTATCAGTACACACGTTTTTTTCAAGGAGTGAAGATGGTTCTTACATCACCAAAGCCCGCCGGGGAATCAAAGTTACCGGTTATCAGGAAATCCTACTCCAGCCTACCCCACTTGCTCGATGTACCCAACCTGATTACAGTCCAGTTGGACTCCTTCCAGAGATTCCAGGAAAATGGGCTGAAGCAACTGCTGGAAGAAGTGTCCCCGATTCACGACATCACCAACAACCGATTGCAGCTTAGCTTCATTGCCTACGAATTGCGCGATCCACGCCCGGGACACAATGAGCAAGACTGCCACGAAAGAGACCTGACCTACTCCGTTCCGCTTTACGTCAGGGTACAACTGCTGGTCAAAGAAACCGGTGAAATCAAGGAACAGGACCTGTTTTTCGGCGACATCCCGTTAATGACCGCCAAAGGCACCTTTATCACCAGTGGCGCCGAACGGGTAGTGGTCAGCCAGTTACTCCGCTCGCCCGGTGTTTATTTCACCACTGAAGAAGACTCCACTACTGGCCGGGCACTATGCTTCGCCAAGCTCATACCCACCCGGGGAGCCTGGCTGGAGTTTGAGACCAGCAACCGGAACGTCATTTCGGTCAAGATAGACGGCAAACGGAAGATACCGATTACCACCCTGCTGCGCGCCATCGGCTACAGCAATGATACCGAATTGCTTACCCTGTTTCCCGAAGACAATAGCTCTGCAGAGCACCAGTATATCAAGCCAACCATAGAGCGCGACCCCAACATCAAGGATGAGGCAGAGGCACTGCTGGACATTTACCGGAAATTACACCCCGGCGAACTACCCAACCTCGAAAACGCCAGAAAACTGATTAAGAACCTGTTCTTTGACTCGGCACGCTATGACCTGGGGACGGTAGGTCGCTACAAGCTCAATAAGCGACTGGGCCTCAACGTGAGCCTCAAAGAGCGTACACTCACCAAACAAGACATTATCGAAATTGTCCGCCGTATTATCCTGATTAACAATGACAGTGATACTGCTGACGATATTGACCACCTCGGTAACCGGCGGGTACGCACCGTTGGTGAACTGGTGCAGACCCAGTTCCGTATCGGCTTCCTCCGCCTCGAGCAGGTGGTAAGAGAGCGCATGAGCATTATTGGCACCGAGGCGGTTACCCCCAGCGCGCTGGTCAACATTCGGCCTATAGTAGCCGCGGTAAGAGAATTCTTCGGCGGCTCCCAGCTCTCACAGTTTATGGACCAGACCAACCCCCTCGCCGAACTGACCCACAAGCGCCGCCTCTCCGCCATGGGTCCGGGCGGTCTATCCCGTGAGCGTGCCGGCTTTGAGGTCCGCGATGTCCACTTTTCTCACTACGGCCGGATATGTCCCATAGAAACCCCGGAGGGACCAAATATCGGCCTCATCGGCTCGCTGGCTACCTATAGTTCAATCAACGAATACGGCTTCATTGAAACCCCCTACCGCAAGGTCATCAATGAGCTCAGCAATACTTCAAAACAGCTTCTCGGCAGGACCATCCGGGAGGCAGTGCTTGACGGAGAGGGTAAAACCATGGTTAAAGCCGGTACCGTCATTACCCCCAAGCTGGCTACCAAACTCGCCAGCCTCCCCGCTCAGACCATACCGGTGGTACCCTTTGTGTCTGATGAAATCTTTTACCTGTCAGCTGATGAAGAAGACAAGTATGTGATTGCCCAGGCTAACGCCATTCTTGATGAAAACAACCAGTTTCTGGAAAAGAAGATTGAGAGCCGGCTCGGCGACGGCTATATACTGGAGCCACCGGAAAAAATTGAACTAATGGATGTTTCCCCCCGCCAGATAGTCAGTGTCGCCACCTCATTAATACCTTTCCTTGAGCATGATGACGCCAACCGGGCGTTGATGGGTGCCAACATGCAACGACAGGCAGTACCGTTGCTCCGCGCTGAGGCACCGCTGGTGGCTACCGGTATGGAATTTGAAGCCGCCAAGCATAGCGGTCAGGTAATCTTTACCAAAAATTCCGGTGTAGTAACTGATGTCGCCAGTGTCAGCGATGGCAGAGACGGTAACAAATACCACATCGCCATTGCCAACGATGACGGCACCAAGGACAGATATGAGCTGATGAAATTTGTCCGTACCAACCAGGGTACCTGCATTAACCAGCGTCCTCTGGTAAATAAAGGCGACCGTGTAGTAGCGGGGCAGGTTCTGGCGGACAGCTCAGCCACGGAAAACGGAGAGCTGGCTTTGGGACAGAATGTGTTGTGCGCCTTTATGAGCTGGGAAGGGTATAATTTTGAGGACGCCATCATCATCAGTAGCCGACTGGTAGAGGAAGATAAATTCTCTTCAATTCACATTGCCAAGCATGAGGTGGAAGCCAGGGACACCAAATTGGGTCCCGAAGAAATTACCCGGGATATACCCAATGTCGGCGAGGAGAGCCTTCGCGAACTCGATGAAAGTGGCATCATACGTATCGGTGCCGAGGTGAGGCCCGATGATACTCTGGTTGGCAAAATCACTCCCAAGGGTGAGACCGAGCTATCGGCTGAGGAAAAATTGCTGCGGGCTATCTTCGGGGAGAAAGCCCGGGAAGTAAAGGATACCTCGTTGCGGGTCCCTCATGGTGAGTGGGGCAAGGTGATTAACGTCAAAATCTACTCCCGTAAAGACGCACGGGAAGGGGGAGAGGACCTCCCCGCCGGAGTGAACCAGTGGGTGCAGGCCTGGGTCGCCCAGAAACGAAAGGTGTCAGTAGGTGACAAGTTAGCCGGACGACATGGCAACAAAGGGGTTATTGCCCTCATTGCCCCCAAGGAAGACATGCCCTTCCTCCCTGACGGCACCCCGGTTGACATTATCCTTGACCCGATTGGTGTGCCTTCCCGTATGAACATCGGCCAGGTCCTGGAAACCCACCTTGGCTGGGCTGCCCAGACGCTGGGCTTCAAGGCACTGACCCCGGTCTTTGATGGTGCCACCGATAAAGCTATTGAAGATTCCCTGTGCCGGGCCTGGATTGCCCAGAAAGCGGGAGCGGTTGACCCCAACCCTGAAGGTGATAAACTCGGTATATCTCGGGACAAGGCAAAAGAATGGGTAAACCAGCAGGGGTACAACGGTGAACAGGTATTCAACGATTCTGAACCGGGCTTAGCCAGAGATGTCTGCCTTCGTCTCTGGCTGGAAGAGCTGGGCATTCCCAGTCGCGAGCTTGGCGCGGAGGAACTGGACCAGGTAGTATCCAGGGTAAATGGCGAAGGGAAATTCGCTCCGCCTACCTATGGTAAGGCAATCCTGCGGGACGGTCACACCGGTGAGCCTTTTGACCAGCCGGTTACCGTCGGTAATATTTACATGATGAAGCTTATTCACCTGGTGGAAGACAAGGTCCATGCCCGCTCCACCGGCCCTTACTCTCTGATTACGCAGCAGCCCCTGGGTGGTAAAGCACAATTCGGCGGCCAGCGATTCGGTGAGATGGAGGTCTGGGCACTGGAAGCCTACGGCGCTGCCCACAACCTCCAGGAAATGCTGACCATTAAATCGGATGACGTCACCGGCCGGGCGAAAGCCTATGAGGCTATCATCAAGGGTGATGATATTCTCCAACCCGGTGTTCCGGAATCATTTAAGGTACTGGTTAAAGAACTGCAAAGCCTGGGGCTTGCCCTTGAGGTGATTAATGAAGAAGAGACCAAGTTAGCCACTGCTGAAGAAACTCTGGAAGAAGTTCCTGAAACGGACATTGAGCCAAAAGATATTGAAGACGCGCTTCTGGAAGAGGGAGAAGAAGACAATGCTGGAAATCAATGATTTTGATGCGGTACGCATATCTCTGGCCTCGCCAGAGCAAATTAGAAGCTGGTCTTACGGCGAGGTAACCAAACCGGAAACAATCAATTACCGTACCCTGAAACCGGAACGGGACGGTTTATTCTGCGAGCGCATCTTTGGCCCCACCAAGGACTTCGAGTGCTACTGCGGGAAATACAAGAGGATACGCTATAAGGGAGTTATTTGTGACAAGTGCGGTGTGGAAGTCGCCCGCGCCAAAGTACGCCGGGAGCGAATGGGGCATATCGAGCTGGCCTGTCCGGTGAGCCATATATGGTTCGCCAAGGGTATTCCCAGTCGACTCGGCCTCCTGCTTGACCTGTCCCCACGCAACCTGGAGCACGTTCTCTACTTCTCCCAGTACATCGTTACCACCGTCAATGAAGAAGCCCGCGGGGAAGCCATCAAGGAACTGGAGGCGAATTGCGCCAGTGAAATAACCGGGCAGGAGAACACACTGGAAGCAACGACCGCCGAAAAAGAGCAGGCCCAGGCAACCGTTGAAGAAATAAACCAGTTGCGCCGGGATTTCAGTGAGAAAAAGACCAAGCGGGAAGAAGAACTCGCGGCAGAGATACAGAAGCTCAAAGAACTGCATGTAAAAATACTGCTTAATGAGAGCCAGTACCATGACCTCAAGCAGAAATACGGGCAGGTCTTTGAAGCCGGCATGGGGGCGGAAGCCATACTTCAGATTACCAAGAATATTAACCTTGACGAAGTGCGGAACGGGCTGCTGCTGGAAACGCAGTCATCTTCCGGGCAACGGCGCAAGAAAGCCAGCAAGCAACTGCGGGTAGTGGAAGCCTTCCGCTATAGCGGCAACAAGCCGGAATGGATGATACTGACTGTATTGCCGGTCCTGCCTCCTGACTTGAGACCAATGGTACAACTGGATGGCGGCAGATTCGCCACCAGTGACCTGAATGACCTTTACCGGCGGGTTATCAACCGCAATAACCGCCTGCGCCACTTAATCGATATCGGAGCACCGGAGATAATCATCCGGAACGAGAAACGGATGCTCCAGGAGGCGGTTGACTCACTCATCGACAATGGAAGAAGAGGCAGAGCTATCTCGGTCAGCGGCAACCATAAGCTGAAATCGCTCTCTGACATGCTCCGCGGCAAGCAGGGACGCTTCCGCCAGAACTTGCTCGGCAAACGGGTGGACTACAGCGGGCGTTCGGTCATTGTCGTCGGCCCCGAGCTCAATATCTACCAGTGTGGACTGCCCAGGAGAATGGCGCTGGAACTATTTAAACCCTTTGTCATGCGCCGTCTGGTCGAGCAGGGGCTGGCACCTAATATCAAGAGTGCCCGCCGCCTGGTCGAGAGAGCCAAGCCAGAGGTATATGACATTCTGGAAGATGTGATTACAGAACGCCCGGTCTTACTCAACCGTGCCCCTACCCTGCACCGTCTTAGTATTCAGGCTTTTGAGCCGGTACTCATCGATGGCAGCGCTATTCAGATACACCCGCTGGTCTGCTCCGCCTTCAACGCTGACTTCGACGGCGACCAGATGGCGGTGCACGTACCGCTGTCAAAAGCCGCCGTGGAAGAAGCCCGACAGATGATGCTCAGCCACCGGAACCTGCTGCTGCCCAGCAGTGGTGAGCCAACGGTAACTCCGACCCTGGACATGGTCCTCGGCTGTTATTATCTGACTATCATCAAGCCTGGAGTCAGAGGAGAAGGCAAAGTATTCGGCAGTTTTGAAGAAGCCAAACTCACCCGTGAACTGGGCATTATTGACCTCCACGCTGAGATTGAAGTCAGAGACCCGGCCAATGGCGAAAGGATTAAGACCACACCCGGTCGTATTATCTTCAGCGAGGTCCTGCCACCGCAAATAGGCTTTTTCAATAAAACCGTGGATAAATCGACCTTAAAGCAGATAGCCAGCGACTGTTGCAAGCTATTGAGCGAAGAGGAGACCGCCAAAGTACTGGATGATATAAAACAACTGGGCTTTCACTATGCCTCCAGGTCAGGCGCAACGGTCGCCATGAATGACATTGCGGTTCCGCAGAGTAAACCCAAAATCATTGAACAGGCTGAAGAAAGGATTTCCATCATTGAAAACCAGTTCAATCGGGGACTGATTACCGAAGATGAACGGTATAACGGGATTATTGGTGTCTGGATGGAAACGACCGATAATATCACCCATACTATCTCCGAAGGACTTGACCGCTATGGTGGCATTTACATGATGGCAACCTCAGGAGCCAAGGGTAATATCTCCCAGATACGGCAGATGGCAGGTATGCGCGGTTTGATGACCGACCCCGCAGGCAAGATAATCGAATTCCCTATCAAGTCCAGCCTCCGCGAGGGTCATAGCGTACTGGAATACTTCATATCCACCCACGGCGCTCGTAAAGGTCTGGCGGATACCGCGCTACGGACGTCGGACAGCGGCTACCTTACCCGCCGTCTCATCGATGTTGCCCAAGACGTTATTACCTTCCAGCAGGACTGCGGCACCAACAATGGTATCTGGATAACCGAGCCGAAAGAAAAAGGTCTGCTGCCTCCGTTCAAAGAGCGCATCACCGGGCGTGTTACCGCCAGTCCGGCTGTCCATCCCGAAACCGGGGAAACCGTTGTTGACCGGAATGAGGAAATCAATGAGGAAAAAGCAAGCCAGATTACCGCTGCCGGAATAACCAGGGTTCATATAAGGTCGCCACTTACCTGCCAGTCACGACGGGGCGCCTGCCAGTACTGCTACGGCAGAGACCTTGCCCGTGGTCACCTGGTCACACCCAACACCGCTGTTGGCATCATCGCTGCTGAGAGCATTGGTGAGCCCGGTACCCAGCTCACGCTCCGCACCTTCCACACCGGGGGGGTAGTCGGACTCGATATTACCAGCGGCCTGCCCCGTGTTGAGGAGCTTTTTGAGGCCAGAACGCCGAAAGGTCAGGCAGTTATCTCCGAAATAGACGGGGTAGCTGAAATTATCCAGAATGAGGAAGGCCGGAAAATCAGGATTACCAGTACCGAAGTGTACCGCGACGAATATACCTTACCTAATGGCTGGCAGACCACGGTCGGCAACGGTCAATGGGTAGATATCGGGACGGTACTGGCCGCTCCCGCTCCCAAGACTGAAGCCGCTAAAACCAAAGCCAAGGCGGCAGTCACTCCCCAGGAAGACCAATCCATTATCGCCCGTTTCTCAGGCGAAGTATCCATTAAGGGCAAGCAATTGTTCGTCAGCTATGCCGAAACCGATATGCGCGAGTATACCATACCGAGCAGTGCCAGTATCCGGGTTAAGGACGGCGACCACGTGAAAGCCGGTCAGCAACTCAGTGATGGCTCAGTCAACCCTCATGATATACTGCGCATTCTTGGCAAGGAGGCTGTCCAGCAATACCTGGTTGATGAGGTGCAGAAGGTATACCGATCACAGGGTGTAACCATTAACGATAAACACATCGAGGTTATTGTCCGTCAGATGCTGACCAAGGTCCGCATTGATTCCGCCGGCGACACCGAACTCGTCCCGGAAGAGCTTGTTGACCGGTTCCAGTATGAAGACATCAACGCCAAGGTTCTCGCCGAGGGTGGCGAGCCAGCCACCGCTCATACCGTATTACTGGGTATTACCCGGGCGTCACTCAGCACGGACAGCTGGCTGGCATCGGCATCCTTCCAGGAAACCACCCGGGTCCTTACCGAGGCCTCGGTTCACGGCAGAGTTGATAGGTTGGTCGGACTCAAGGAGAACGTAATTATCGGTAAGCTGATCCCCGCTTACTACCAGTTGAAAGAAGCGCCGAAACTACCGACTGCCGAAGAGGAGGAACTTGTCGGTCTGCTTGAGGGCGAAGAAGGTGAGGAAATACCCGGCCTGCCAACCTATGAAGAAGCCGAAGAAGCCAATGAACCCCCCAACCTGTTAACCGATAAAGATGAAGAGAACCCGGACTGACATCAGATAAGAAGAGAGGTGACGTGAAATAGCTCGGATTATCTCGGGCAAACCCAGCGTTGAAGATGCACCAATCGACACCAGCCTCAGGCCGCGCTGTCTTACTGATTTCATTGGCCAGGACAAAATCAAGGAAAATGTAAATATTGCCATGACCGCCGCCAAAGGCAGGGGTGAAGCGCTGGACCATATCCTGCTCTACGGACCCCCGGGGCTCGGCAAGACCACCCTGGCACATATCATCGCTGCCGAGATGGGAGTCAATATCAAGGTCACTTCAGGCCCCGCCATTGAGCGTACCGGAGACCTGGCCGCCATCTTGACCAATCTCCACAGCCACGATGTCCTCTTTATCGATGAAATCCACCGTCTCAACCGGACGGTGGAAGAAACCCTGTACCCGGCGATGGAAGACTACGCCCTGGACCTTATCATCGGTAAAGGTCCCGGTGCCCGGAGCCTGCGCCTTAACCTTCCCAGATTTACCTTTATCGGCGCCACCACCCGCTACGCCCTGCTCAGCCCACCCCTCCGCGACCGGTTTGGTGCAGTCTACCGCCTTGACTTCTATAACCAGTCCGCCATTGAACAGATTCTGGAACGCTCCGCCCGCATTCTTCAGGTCGAAGCCGATAATGAAGGGCTGCAGGAAATAGCCCGCCGCGCCCGGGGCACTCCCCGCGTGGCTAACCGGCTGCTCCGACGGGTCAGGGATTATGCCCAGGTAAAAGCTGACGGTGTCGCCACCGGGACAGTGGCTATCGAGGCGCTCGGCAAACTCGAAGTCGACCAGATCGGCCTTGATGAGATAGACCACAAGGTACTGCACACCATTATTGACAAGTTTGACGGCGGCCCGGTAGGACTGGACACCATTGCCGCGTCTATCAGCGAAGCATCGGATACCATCATGGATGTCTACGAGCCCTATCTGCTGCAACTGGGGTTCCTGGAGCGAACGCCTCGCGGTCGACAAGCCACCCGGCTCGCCTACCAGCACCTTGGCCGGCCCTACAACAAAGGGACCCCTCCACAACCAACCCTCCTGTAAAACGCATCCGGCGATGCTGTCGCTCGCTCACGGCTAATACCGGCCTCTCCCTGCGGACTGTCCGTAGCTGACATCTTTAAAAGCAAGGCTGGAAACCCGGTGCAACTCAGCCTCCCTTGATAAATATCCGCACTAAAGGATAAGATAGCAATAATGGAGTCAGTCCTTGTCCACGTCTGCTGTGCCCACTGCGCCGCCTACACCATACAGTACTGGCGGCAGCAGGGATATGAAGTGAGCGCTCTGTGGTATAACCCCAATATTCACCCTTATCAGGAGCATCAGCAACGCCTGGAATCCACGCGGTCTTTTGCCGGGGAAATAGAACTGCCGCTGAACGTAGTTGATGGCTACGACATGGTGGAATACTTCCGCCGCGTGGCCGGTCATGAAGCCGAGCGCTGCCGGCATTGCTTCCACCTCCGCCTGTCCAGGACCGCGGAAATCGCCCGGCAACAGGGCTTCACCGCCTTTACCACCACCCTGCTCATCAGCCCGCACCAGAAGCATGACCTTATTAAGGAAGTTGGTGATAGGCTGACTGAAGAAACGGGCATAAAATTCCTCTATGCCGACCTCAGGAAACGCTACTCCGACAGCCGCCATATCACCAAGCCGCTCAACCTGTACCGCCAGCAGTATTGCGGCTGCGTCTATAGCGAGTGGGAACGCTATGCCGGAACAACGAAGAATGAGCCGTAGACTCTGTATTGTAGCTCTTCTCCTGCTGCTGTTACCGCTATTAGCCTGCTCTCATGACCCGGGGACCGCCACGGTGACCCGGGTTATCGACGGTGATACCATTGTTATCGATACCGGGCAAAAGGTTCGCTACATTGGCATCGACACCCCGGAGGTCTATCCGCAGGTAGAGCCTTACGGCAAAGAAGCCTGGGAGGTAAACCGCCAACTGGTCGAGGGGAAACAGGTGCGACTGGAACGGGATGTTTCCGATACTGACCGGTATGGCCGACTGCTCCGCTATGTGTACGTCGATGAAATATTGGTGAATGCCGAACTGGTCAGGCTGGGATTGGCTCAAGCCAAAGCCTACCCCCCGGACACCAAAAATCAGCAGTACCTGGAAGAACTGGAGGCAGCAGCCCGAGAAACCCGCCGGGGAATGTGGGTAAAATAACGGGGAGCCCGCTCTCACGGGCTCCCCGTCTCGCTATTCCAATTAACGCCGGCTTTAACTCTCCGACTGAGGGTTCAACGGGCAGAGAGTATTTCTGTTACCAGCGCCCGGCTGAGTGCCGGAGTGTCTTCCCGGTCCATACCCGGTTCCGTTGCTCCGCATGCCGTAAGGGCAATCAGTCTTCTGGTTGTCCCCTGGTGCCGGTCTCCTGCCCGACCTTAACGGTAAATTCTTGAGGACCTCCGGCCGGCTTTCCCACCACTCTCTTATCTGTTGCGCCTCCTCTTCGGAGATGAAGCCCTTTCCCACGGCTTCATCAAGCGCTGCAGCCCGGTTACTCAGTATCCGGTGACTTCGCCCGGCAAGACGTTCTCTCATCTTTCCCTGTATCCACTGGCGACAGGACTCCCTTTGCTGATAACACTCTTCGCGCATCTCATCGCCGGCCTGGACAAAGACGCTTTCCAGTTCATCCACCGAAATACCCAGTATCTCAGCAACCCTGGTGAGCAGCCGCCCTCTCATCTCCAGTCGTGTCGGCGGTGCCGGCTCGTCTTCATTTTCCTGCGCCATCACCAGCGTTGCCGGGACTATCGTTGCCAGCAGGGCTACCACCAGCGCCGAGATGAGAACCTTGACTTTCTTTGACATCTTTCCAGCCTCCTGCCCTTGTCGTTAGTGAAGTGGTCAGCATTGACAGCCACCCTTTTCGAACATCAGTCAAGCATCGCGTAGGCTATCTGGACGTTGACGCTTATCTCCATTTCGCCGGGGCTGATGGGGGTTTCCACCGCCGGCGCTCCGGCAGCCTTTTCCATCAAGAAATCCTGGCGGTAAATGGGGGACGGAACGTAGACGTTCTCGGTAACATAGGTCGGCTTGCCCAGATTCATACCAGCCAGGTCAGCCATCTGCTCGGCCTTGGCTTTGGCCTCGACCATCGCCTTTCCTCTGGCATCGTTCTGGTAAGGGGTCGGGTCTTCCACGGAAAAGCCAATGTTGTTAATTCGCGTTAAGTCTCCACCAGCAACCGCCACGGTATCGATTACGGAACCGATGCTGTCCATATCCCGTAGTTTGGCGGTCACCATATTGCTGACCCGGTAGCCGATAACCTCTTCTTTATTGGTGACATCGTTCCACCTGGTGACCTTGCGAATGTTGAAGTACTGGGTCTGTATGTCCTTCTGGTCAACATCGCTGTCGGTCAGGGCGTTCATTACTTTATCCATGGCTTCCGCTGCCTGCGCCTGGGCTTCAGCAACGCTGGCTTCCTGGGCTTCAATGCCCAGCTGCAGGGTAGCAATATCGGGAACCGCGGAGACCTTTCCCATACCGCTCACCCAGATACCTTCCTGCTGGGTATTCAGGCTGACCTTCAGGTTGCCTGCCTCGCCGCTCAGGGTAGTACCACCGGCACTGCATCCCGCCAGTCCCACCACTGCCAGCAGTAGCACGGCACCAATTACCGTAAGCCAAGTCCTTTTCATTTTCTACCTCCTTTAATTAACTTTCACTGTATATAACGTGAAAAGTCGCCAAAAGGTTAGTGGCGACTTTTTAAAAATACCGAATATATTATTGTAATTGTTTACTGTGTCATTCCAGCGCCCGCATGGCTTGCTGGTAACCCTGGTCGGCGAGACGAATTGCCCGCTGCAAAGCGGGGTGTACCTTTTCCGGCGCTCGCTCCAGCACCGCCCGCAAAGCCGCCGGATTAGCCATAGCCCGGTTGGCGAGTATCGACTGGAGTTCCTCATGCTTGTCCGTCTTCACATCCTCTTCACCACCACCCTTGGCGCCCTGGGCCGGATGTTCCTCGGGGAGACCTCTGGACGCTGCCGTCATTGGCATTTCGGCTCTCACTTTCGGCGCCTCGCGTAATTCCGGAGGCGGCGCTTCTTCAGCGCTTGGCGCCGGCGCCTCCAGGATAGCTGCCTCAGGCTGGGCGGGAGCCATAAGCATTTCCCCGCCGGGGGGTGTCATCAGAGTCGCCATGGTTACCAGATGGCTACTGAGCAGCCGGGCTGTCTCTTCCACCTGCTCACGGTTGCCCTCATCAGCCATCCGGGCTATCTCAGCTACCCGCCGGTCCGCCATGCTGACATAGAGCTCTGCCTTCCCCAGTTCCGAGGGAGTTAAGGCAATTCTTACCTTCTCAGCAGTCAGTTTCACCGGATAGAGGGTTTCATCAGGCATGCTGTTCTGTGCCGCCGCCACCGTGCCGCCTCCGCCAGCCACCACCAGCACCACCACCGCGACTACCACCGTTGCCCATTGCGGCAGCCAGCCGAAGGAACGGCGTTCTTTCTGTACCGCCATCTCCCGGACTGCCGCCTGGAACTGGTACCTGGCTCTCTCCCTGAACTCCGGGCGCGGACTGACATCCGTTGCCTCCCGGGTAACCGCCACCGTGCGCAGCAACGGCTCAAGCTCGTCCGCCTGCTCGGGGTAGCTTTCCAGGCACTGTTCTATGGTCTCACCCCGGAACAGCACCCTTTCCAGGCACACATCCAGAATAGTATCTAATTCCCTGCCCTTCTTCATCATCCTATCCTTGCGCCATCGCCTTCCGCAGCGCTACTACGGCGCTGTGCTGTAATGCCTTGATGGCTCCTTCACTCTTGCCCATAATCCTGGCTACCCTGGCGATAGCCATTTCGCTGGTAAAGCGGAGGGTAATCACCTCCTGCTGGGCTTTGGTCAGGCATTTAATTGCTGAAGACAGCTCCTCAATGCTCATTTTTCGCTCGGCCGCCAGGCTCGGATTAGAGTCGCTGGCGGCTATTGACTCTTCCAGCGGTACTGTCGCCCGCCTCGACCGCTTCCTTACGTTGTCGACTATCAGGTTGTGCGCAATCCGGTACAACCATGCCGACAACGGAACACCCTTCCGATAACGGTACGAGGCTATGGACTTCAGGGCATTGATAAACACCTGCTGGGTGATATCTTCCGCCTCGGCCCTGTCCCCTATTTTGAGAAAAACGTACCGATAAATTCTATCGAAGTTCTCCTCATAGATTTGAGTTAAAGCCGTCTCATCGTGCTGCTGAGCACGCCGGACCAGGCTCTCCTCATCCTGCACCTGATAACCCTCCGCTGGCCGGATTCAAATTCAGGGTCATGACACGCTTTGCCAGCATGAGCGGTGTTACCCTGTGCATCTATTATATTTGTTAACGACCCTTCGGCACAACCTTATGTACCCTATATAGTAAAACGGCGGTTTGACAGAAAGGTTAGTGGAGCAAATGAAGACTTTGGGTGGTGAAAAGGTTTTACTATTAGAGGGCGGTCTGGTGCGGAGGTAGGCAAGGCGAGGGAGTTAATGAAGCGTGGGATTGGTGGGGGGTGAGGTGAGGTAGATAAACGAGGTATAGAACGAATATTTAAAAATACCTTATACCAAATGTTCAGCGAGGTAGCCAGATTAACAATAAATATTTTTACTATTAAAGAAATGGCAGAATTAGCTAGTGACTAAAAAGATACCAATGTGCTAGAATAAAGGCAATTAAGGAGAACTTGAGTGTTAGAGCGTAAGACGGTGACCACTGAGATGGCGGGCATTAGGCAGGATGTTATTTTTCGAGAATTAATGCCCGAAATTCCGTCAACTACATATGCTACCTTTGGTCTATATAA
>CAYXWH010000007.1:32600-42564 GCA_964468755.1 uncultured Dehalococcoidaceae bacterium | reverse complement strand
GTGGAGCCGAGGGGATTCGAACCCCTTACCTCCTGAATGCAAATCAGGCGTTCTCCCAACTGAACTACGGCCCCGCGCCAGATTCATTATAGCAACATCCAGGTTGATTTTCACCTTCCCCGCTGCTACGCTACCTTGTCAGCTACCGCACATAATTGCTATACTGAGAGCGTTGCCTGATAAGGAATCGTCTATGGATTTTGAAACTATTATCGGACTTGAGGTCCACGCCCAGCTACTGACCAGGAGCAAGATGTTCTGCCGCTGTCGTGTCGATTACGCCAGCGCACCGCCGAACACCCACGTCTGCCCGGTATGTCTGGCTTTACCCGGGGTTTTGCCGGTCATCAATCGTCAGGCGGTGGAGTACACCATAATGACCGCTCTCGCCCTTAACTGCACCGTCTCCGAATATACCAAGTTCGACCGTAAAAATTACCCCTACCCTGACCTGATGAAGGGTTACCAGATTTCCCAGTATGATGCCCCTGTCGGACACCATGGCCGGCTCACCATTAACGTCGATGGTGAAGAAAGGGAAATAGGTATCACCCGCGTCCACCTGGAAGAAGATGTTGCCAAGCTGTTACACCGCACTTCACCCGGGGGAGAAGACTATAGCCTGGTGGATGTGAACCGCTCCGGTGTGCCGTTAATGGAAGTCGTCGGCGAACCTGACCTGCGCTCTCCGGAAGAAGCCCGCCACTACCTGATAAAGCTACGCAGCATACTGCGGTACCTGGGAGTATCCACCGGGAACATGGAAGAGGGAAGCTTCCGCTGTGACGCCAATATCAGCATCCGTCCCCGGAGCAGCCCGGACCCCCTGGCCAAGGCTGAAGTGAAGAACATGAACAGCTTCAAGGCGGTCTATCAGGCGCTGGAATATGAAGCCCGGCGACAGCGGAAGGCTGCCAGGGAAGGCAAAAGGCTTGTCCAGGAGACACGAGGCTGGGTGGAAGCCAAGGGCAAAACCGTGTCACAGCGGAGCAAGGAGTATGCCCACGACTACCGCTACTTCCCGGAACCGGACCTGCCGCCGCTGATTATCAGCCGGGAGTGGGTGGAAGAAGTCAGAGCCCGGCTGCCCGAACTGCCGCAAGACCGGCGCGACCGCTTCATGACTGAATACGGGCTGTCGCGTTATGATGCCGATCTTTTGACCGGCTCCAAAGAAATGGCTGATTATTTTGAAGAAGCGCTGAAAACCAGGCACTACCATGAACTTCCCCAGGGTAAGGGGGCCAAAGAAGTAAGCAACTGGCTTTTAGGCGAAGTGAGCCGTATCCTGAACACCGATAACATCGACGTCACACAATTCGGGGAGAAAGTCAGCCCGGAGAAACTGTGCGGGCTGATACTTGCCTCCCATACCACCATCAACACGGCGACAGCCAAATCGGTACTGGAAGATATGTACCGCACCGGCAGAAATGCGGCGGAGATTATCAATGAGCAAGGACTCAGCCAGATAAGCGACACGGCGGAGCTTGAAGCGGCTATCCTGGAAGTGATACAATCTCACCAGCAGCCGGTTGCCGATTTTAAAGCGGGCAAGGAGCAAGCGCTGAAATTTCTAATGGGCCAGGTCATGAGGGCAACCAAAGGTAGAGCCAACCCCAATCTGGTCAATGATATGTTGAGGGAAAAACTCACCAATATATAGACCGAGGAGAAGCGAGTTTGCAAACGTATTTACACGTGGCTCAAATAGTGGTGGCTATCGCCCTGATAGCGGCTGCCCTGCTTCAGGTCCGTGGCGGCGGTCTGGGAGGAATCTTCGGGCAGGCTGATACGGTATACCGCACCAAACGAGGGGTGGAAAGAACCCTGTTCCAGCTTACCATCGTCCTGGTCGTTATCTTTATTGTCCTCTCAATGCTTACCGTCTGGCTTGGCAGCTGACCGGCCGTACTAACATTATGGCGCTGATAATAACCCTGACGACCGATTTTGGTCTGGCTGACAGTTATGTCGCCGCGATGAAGGGGGTAATCCTCGGCATAAACCCGGAAGCCAGCCTCATTGATATCAGCCATTCCATTCAGCCCCGGAACATTCTCCAGGCAGCCTTCTTGCTGAGCACGGTACATGAATTCTTTCCCCAAGGGACCATTCACCTGGCGGTGGTTGACCCCGGTGTGGGCACCGAGCGAAGAGCTGTCATCCTGAGAACGCCGTCAGCCGACTTTATTGCCCCCGATAACGGCGTCCTGAGCTGCATCATACAGCAGCATAGCACCGGACGCGGGAACAGTACTCCCGGGCAAAGGGAGCTTGCGCCGGGGCTGGAAGCGGTGGCGCTCACCAGAGACAAGTTCTGGCGGTCACCGGTCAGCCCCACCTTCCACGGGCGTGATATCATGGCTCCGGTTGCCGCCCATCTGTCTTTAGGTAGACCGCTGACCGATTTCGGTGAGACCGCAACCTCATTGTCCGTCCTGCCGATGCCTCGCCCGTTTCAGTCATCCGATGGGGCACTGGTCGGCCAGGTCCTGCATATCGATAACTTCGGCAATCTGGTTACCGATATCCGGGCAGATGACCTGCCCCGAACGGACCGGCACCTCATTATCGAGGTTGGCGGTAAAGCCATCAGTGGATTGAGTGACACCTATGGTAAAGGTGAGGGGCTGCTGGCACTTATTGGCAGCAGCGGCTATCTGGAAGTGGCGGTTAGAGATGGCAGCGCCAGCGCCTCGTTACATGTTGATGTAGGTGACCGGGTACAAATAAGGCTGAAACCGATGGATAGCGGCTAAATTGCCCCTGTTGGGGCTCACCGGCATTGACAAACAGGGAAGGGTTTGCTACGCTGCTGAGCAGAAGAATCAGGGAGGCATGATTATGCAGGCATATTGTATGAAGTGCCGGAAAAAGGTAGAGGTAAAAAATCCACAACAGGTTACCCTTAAGAACCAGCGACCGGCAATCCAGGGAACATGCCCCAACTGTGGCACCAAGGTATTCCGTATCGGTAAGGGATAACCGTTAGTCCCCCATCTGGATGGCTCCATTTATACTGCGCCCCCATGCGGTTAGCGACCGCAAAGTGAAGCGGCGTTAACGCGTGCGGGTACTATCCAGGTATGCTTGTAAATTATATGCCTGTGCTATTCAGGGGTGCTAATTTAACGCCAATATATTATAATGAACAGAGAGGTATGCCTCCCGATAGCTTTAAGGCATTTCTCTGCCAGTGAAAACGAGCTATCCGCGGTAAAAGTGACCCAGCACGGCTCTACCTGCAATCGGGTATATAGCCACGGCTTTTGTCTGGTGTTTGCGATATTACACATATAAAGACGGGTGAAACATGAGTGAAGCTCAGTTGATTAAAAACCGGTTGCTTTCCTGGCTGACACTGCTCCGCCTGGGGGCTACCGCCAGGGGGGTCCTGCCTTTCCTGCTTGGCGCGGTGATTGCCTGGAGTCAGGGCTATGCTATCGACTGGGTAATTCTGGTTCTGTCATCAGTGGCGGTCATTTTCATCATGGAGATGACCTTCCTGGTAAACGAGTACTACGATTATGAGACCGATGTTCTGAATAGAGAATTCCATAAACTCTCCGGGGGGAGCCGCATACTACCCATGGGTCTCATCCCGCGGCGTTACTCAATAATCGGTGCCTATTGCTGCCTTGCCCTCGCCGTCGTCATCGGGCTGGTGCTTCAGTTTTATTTCCAGACCGGTATCTACACCATCCCGCTGGGAGCCATGGCTATCTTTATTGGCTACTTCTATACCGCCAAGCCCTTCCAGTGGTCATACCACGGACTGGGAGAAGCAGTCATCTGGTTTTCCTGCGGCTGGCTGGCTACCTTTTCCGGCTACTACCTCCAGACGGGGCAATTCGACATGGTGACCACGCTGGCGGCGTTACCGGGAGCCACCAGTGTCTTCCTGGTCATACTGATGAACGAAGTCCCTGATATTACTTCCGACCGGCTCTCGGGAAAGAATAACCTGGCGGTGAAACTTGGCAGGAATAAGACAATCATTTTGTATATTACCCTCCTCATCCTGTGCTACCTGAACATCATTGTCATCACCTTCTTCGGCGTGCCGCAGATCAGCGCTTACCTGTCCGTTATCCTGATACCGATTATCATCTGGAATGTGCTGACCCTGAAGAAACAGAGGCTTGCCAGCCGGGGAACACAGGAAGCACTCAGTATGAGCACCATGCTCTTTGACCACCTGATAACCGTTATCTACGCGATTACCTTTGTTGTCGCCGGTCTGGGAGCCATAACGGTAAGAATCGACTACCTGATAATTCTCGCAGCCGCTTTCATTGTAGTTTTCGGTCTGGAAGGACTTGGTATAGCTTGTTCAAGAATGGTCGTACAAGAGTAAAACCCTTCTATAATCCGCCGACGCTGGTATTGCGTCAGGCAGCCAGTGCCCTCTATTTCAGCTACCTGGTAGGCTGGAAGAAGCTCGTTCCCTGGCTGATGAAAGGCCCCAAGACCCTGCCTACCGCGGCGGGCGCCATCGGTATGGGGTGTATCGGCTTTCCCATTCACCCGGTATGGGAAGTGACCAATGCCTGCAACCTCCGCTGCAAGCAGTGTCATGCCTGTTCGGGGGAGGCAAAGCCGGGAGAGTTATCCACGGCCGAGGGGAAACAGTTGCTGGACAGCATCGCCAATATCACCGAGTTCCGTATGCTGGCACTCGCCGGCGGTGAGCCGCTGGCCAGACCGGACATTATGGAGCTGGTGGCTTACGCGCGCTGGCTGGGGATTGAAATATCAATCGCCACCAACGGAACGCTACTCACCCCGGAAATGGCGCGTGAATTCAAGAAACTGGGGGTAGCCAACATTGCCATCGGGCTGAACGCCAATGACCGGGAGGTGCATGAGGAGATTACCAATGTTCCCGGGTCTTTTGATAACACGATGCGCGGCATCCATACCACCGTGGAAGCCGGTATGAACCTGCAAATCAACACCTCAGCCATGAAAGAGAACCGGCTGGCCATTCCGGGACTCCTTGACCTGGCTTCCGAGGCTGAAGCACAGATCGTCCTGCTGTACCAGCTAGTGCCGGAGGGGAGAGGGGAACAGGAAATGGAGCTGTCCATCAAGGAGTACCGGGAACTGACCGAACTGGTAGCGGAGAAACAAAAGACAAACCGGGCGATAATCGAGCCGACCTGCTCACCTCAGTACTGGGCGTATCTACTCAAGCAAAAAAGCAACGGGCGTAAACCACCCAGGCTGGAGATGAAACTGGCGGAGACCCTGTTTAAGGGATGTGTCGCCGGGAGCGGGCTGTGCTACGTGAAACCCGACGGAGAGGTCTGGCCCTGCCCCTTTGTCCCCCTCAGCGCCGGAAACATACGCCAGCAACCCCTCGAAAAAATCTGGTATGAATCAGAGCTGCTTAACAGTCTGCGGGACCGGAATAGGCTGACCGGAGAAAAATGCGGCTCCTGCCGTTATAAATACATATGCGGCGGCTGCCGCGGTCGAGCCTATGCCCACTCCGGCGATTACCTGGGCGATGACCCGCTTTGCTTCCTCTATCCCAGCACCACCCCGGTGCCGTAAGCCAGCACCTCGGCTGCATTCTGCATGACCATCGACGTGCCGAAGCGCACGTTCACCACTGCGTTGGCTCCCTGCTTCTCCGCATCCTCAATCATCCGCTGCAGGGCTTCCTCACGCGCCTCCGCCATCATCTTGGTATATTCGCCTATCTCACCACCCACCATGCCCCGGAACCCGGCCATGATGTCCCTGCCCAGATGCCGGGCACGGATGGTGCTGCCCTTGACCAGCCCTACCGTTTTGGTAATCTTCTTACCTTCTACCTCACCGGTAGTAGTAATAATCATTTATCAACCTCCTTGAAGTTCTCCGTCTTTGCCCGGGTTATCCGGTCCTTAATGGCGATACCAATGAATATGAGGATACCGACACCGATAACCCCTACCGCTATCCTGACCGCCAGTGGAATTTCACCGGACATGAAGAAGGCTTCGGCACCCCAGCCGATTAACACCAGTACGCCAATACCCATCAGGGCGAAGGCGACATTCTGCCACATGGCTCACCTCCAGCAGTTAGTTATTAATTATCTTTTATGGAAGTATCTTGAAATTCAATACCAAGTTCCTGCATGAGGCTCTGCAGAGCTTCCTCAGGCGGAATATGTTCAAGTAGTGCGTTTGGTTTTGCCTTGGTATCTTCCAGGGTGACCCCAAGCTCAGCCAGTTTATGCCTTATCTCGTCAGCTCGTTGCCAGTTCTTTTCTTTCCGGCATTTTACGCGCTCGGCAACAATACTATTGATACGAGCATTAATTGCGTCAGGTATGGCTGTAGCGTTTGCGGCTGCTTTTAGTGAAATAGTAACTGAGGCTTCCATATGGATTTCTTTGGGAAGTTTGAGCCCCAGCACTTCCCGCGCGAGCGATACGAGGGTGTTTTGAGCATCGTTAATAGTAATACCCGCGTCGGCGGCCTGATTTATCACGCGCGCCAAATCAAAAAGTACCGCCAGCGCCTTGGGAGTGTTGAAGTCATCGTCCATTGCCTCCACAAACTGATTGCGATAGGGCTCAGCGTCAAGGGGCTCCCCCGCGCTACCAGGTTCATGCCGCGAAATTACACGTATTAATCTCTCCACTCCACCCTGCGCTGCCTCGATTATATCCTCGGAATAGGTAAGCGGGCTGCGATAGTGCGAACTGAGCACGAAGATACGCACGGCATCGGCGCCATACCTCTCCAGTGCTTCTCTGATGGTGATGAGATTGCCGAGGGACTTGCTCATCTTCTCCCCACCAATCCGCACCAGCCCGTTGTGCAGCCAGTATTTGACAAACGGCTTGACGCCGGAATAGCTCTCCGACTGAGCGATCTCATTCTCGTGGTGAGGAAAGACCAGGTCCTGTCCCCCACCGTGGATGTCAAGGCTTTCGCCAAGATACTTCAACGACATCACGCTGCACTCGATGTGCCAGCCCGGCCGTCCCGGGCCCCAGGGGCTCTCCCATGACGGCTCACCCGGCTTGGATGCCTTCCAGAGGACAAAGTCCATAGGGTCTTCCTTCTCCTCACCGGCTTCAATCCGCGCCCCGGCCCGCATCGACTCCAGAGTGCGGTGGGAGAGCTTGCCATAGTCGGGCACATTCCTCACCCGGAAATAGACGCTGCCACCGACCGGATAGGCAAACCCTTTGTCAATCAAGCCCCGGATGACCTTGACCATATCCGGTATTTCCCCGGTAGCCCTGGGGTAGACGTCAGCCGATTCAACATTCAGGGCATTCATATCAGCAAAGTAACTTTGGGCAAATTGTTCCGCCAGCTCCCGGGCAGGAATACCAAGCCCGTTGGCCCGGTTGATAATCTTGTCATCAATATCGGTCACGTTCTGCACATACTTTACCCGGTAACCGCAGAACCGGAGGTAACGCCGGACGACATCAAAGATAATATAGCTCATGGCGTGTCCCAGATGCGCGTCAGAATAGGGGGTGACGCCACAGACGTACATTTTAACCTCATCGCCGTCAGGCACAAATTCTTCTTTCTTACCGGATAGGGTGTTAAATACCTTCATCATCACCACCTTCGATTAACGCTACGGCGTAGGCCGCAATTCCTTCTTCCCGGCCAACCATTCCAATCTGGTTTGAGGTGCTGGCTTTGACACTGACCAGTCCTATGTCAATACCCAGTACCCGGCTGAGCTGTTGCCTTATCAGCGGAATATGCTCTGCCAGCCTGGGCTTTTCCGCCAGGACGGTGCTATCAATATTGACCACCCGCCAGCCCCTATCGGCCAGTTTGTCTTTGACCTTCTCCAGCAGGACAAGACTGGAAATATCCCGGTATTCCGGAGCACCGGGCGGAAAGTGACTGCCAATATCGCCCAGCGCCGCCGCTCCGAGCAGGGCATCAATAACAGCGTGGGTAAGCACATCAGCATCACTCCAGCCATCAAGCCCCCGCTCAAAGGGGATCTCGATTCCACCCAGTACCAGCGCCCGCCCGGTATCAAAGGGATGGACGTCCCAGCCGATGCCGATACGCATCTTACTTCCCATGCCTCCGCAATAAGAAGCCAGCCAGAGTCAGGTCTTCGGGAGTGGTCACTTTTATATTATCATAAGAACCCATATAGAGCTTAACCCTGCCGCCCAACTGCTCCACCAGCGAGGCATCATCGGTTACCGTACCGGTCGCTTTCCGATACGCCCCGGTGATGATATCGCCACGGAATACCTGCGGCGTCTGTACCTGCCACAGACTATGACGTGGCGGCGTCTGGCTCACTATCCCGTCATCCCCGGCCATCTTGATAGTATCCTTTACGGGAACGGCGGCGATGGCCGCTCCGGTCTCTCGCGCCGCCTCAAGCCCGCTTTCAATCAGTTCTACAGTGACCAGCGGACGGGCACCGTCATGGACGATTATCCAGTCGCACCCGTCCAGTCGTTTAAGTCCCGCCGCTACCGAATCCTGCCGCCGCTTGCCGCCAAGGCACACATCAGTCACCTTGGACCACTCTTCTCCCGATACCAGACGCTGGCAGCGTTCCCGGTTACTGCCGCTGACCACCACCACTACCTGGCTGACCCGGCGGCATTCCTGGAAGGGGCGCGTGGCGTGCAGCAGCAGCGGCTCGTCGCCAAGCTGCGCCATGAGCTTGTCGATATCCCCCATCCGCCGGCTTTCCCCCGCAGCTACAATCACCGCGCCTACTTTTTGATTACCGGACACAGCCATACTTAATAGATTATAGAGGAACGGCAGTATTATATCTACCTTTCCCGCAACGAGTCGCCCGGAAACAGAGAGAGCCCGCTTGAACTCGCTTCAAGGAGTACGCTTGACATCAGGAAAGCTCCGGCGCCGGGTCTACCCTATTTGGCTCCCGCTCTCCTCACCAGCCCCGCAGCTATCGCCTCGCGGAGGGTACTGACACGGGTAAGGGTACTATCCCCGGCAGTTGAGATTTTGGCGCCGGTGCCGGGCACCAGGCAGTGCTTGAAACCGAGGCGGGCCGCCTCTTCAATCCGCCTCTCCAGATGAGAGACGGCACGCAATTCGCCGCTCAGCCCCACCTCACCCATCACCGCCAGCCCGGGCTTAAGCCCCGCGTCACGGAAGCTGGAAGCAACCGCCAGGGCGATGCCCAGGTCCGCTGCCGGCTCGGCAACCTTCAGCCCGCCAACCACATTGACCATTATGTCCTGGTTGCCCAGCTTGAGCCCCACCCGCCTGGTGAGCACGGCAGCAATAAGCAGCAGGCGGTTGAAGTCCACCCCGTTGGCGGTGCGCCGCGGCAGGCCGAAACTGGTGGGGTTGGTCAATGCCTGTATTTCCACCAGCACCGTCCGGCTGCCTTCAATGGCAGGCACCACCGCCGAGCCGATAGCTTCACGGCTACGCTGCGACAGAAAAGCCGCTGACGGATTGGGTACTTCAACCAGCCCGGTCTCCTTCATCTCAAAGACTCCCACCTCGTTGGTTGAACCATAGCGGTTCTTCACCGAGCGCAGCAAGCGGTAGGAGCTAAACGGCTCACCTTCAAGGTACAGCACCACATCAACGACATGTTCCAGGATACGGGGACCGGCAATGGCACCGTCCTTGGTCACGTGACCGGTGATAAACACGGGCACTCCGGCACGCTTTGCCCACTGCATCAGCCTCAGGGCGCACTCCCGCACCTGGCTTATACTCCCCGGCGCGGCACCCAGTTCCGGGAGATAGACCGTCTGAATTGAATCGACCACCACCAGCCCCGGCGATAACCGCTCCAGTTGACCGAGTACAACCTCAAGGTCGGTTTCCGACAGCAGGTAAAGACCCTCTCCGGATATACCGAGACGACTGGAACGGAGCTTTATCTGATGGGCCGCCTCCTCCCCGGAAACATAGACCACCCGGCTCCGGTCAGGCGCGGCCAGCGCCGAAACCTGAAGCAGCAGGGTTGA
>CAYXWH010000007.1:0-32500 GCA_964468755.1 uncultured Dehalococcoidaceae bacterium | reverse complement strand
TTCAGGCTCTCCCGGCCGCATTGCTGACAGACGAAGACCGTTCTGCTGGAAGACCTGTCTGACTTGCTCACAGGTTGACTTTACCCGATTTTACGCCATAAGGCAAGGGGAACGGAGAGAGATACCGATGCGAAAAGGTAGTTCAACTCAACATGCCCATGAATATGCCGCCGGCAATGGCCGCCCCGATAGCCCCGGCCACATTGGGACCCATGGCATGCATCAACAGGAAGTTACGCGGGTTTTCCTTCTGCCCCATTGCCTGCACCACCCTGGCCGCCATCGGCACCGCCGAGACGCCAGCAGCACCTATCATGGGGTTAATCTTGTCTTTGGAAAAGACATTCAATAATTTAGCCATTAACACGCCGGCGGCAGTAGCGGTGGCAAAAGCCACCACTCCCAGCGCCAGCACTATCAATGTCTTGGGACTGAGGAAATTCTCCGCCGCCATGGTACCGCCAATCGCCAGCGTCAGCAGTATGGTGAGGGTATCAATCAACACCGTGGTCGCCGTCTTCCATAGTCGCTCGGTAACCCCGCTTATGGCAAATAGATTGCCCACCATGAACATGCCCACCAGTGGTGCCGCCATGGGGACAAACAGAATGATTACCACCGAGGCAATCACCGGGAAGATTATCTTCTCATGTATGGAGACCTCACGCACCTGCGGCTTCATGTATATGGCTCTTTCTTTTTTGGTGGTGAGCAACCGGATAATCGGCGGCTGAATAATCGGCACCAGCGCCATGTATGAATAGCAGGCTACGGCGGTAGCCCCTATCAGATGCGGAGCGAGAATGGACGTGACGTAGATGGTGGTAGGACCCTCAGCACCCCCGATAATCCCCACCGAAGCCGCTTCCTGTATGTTAAAAAAGCCACTGCCCAGGGCGGCAAAAAAGGCAAAATAGACGCCGAACTGAGCCGCCCCACCCAGAAGCAGGGTCTTGGGGTTAGCCAGCATGGGCCCAAAATCGGTCAAGGCTCCCAGACAGAGAAAGATGAGGGGCGGTATTATCTGCCACATGATACCGTACTGAAAAATCCGGGAAAGCAGTCCCACCGGCTCTGTCGGCAGCGGGGTCTGGGCGGAGGTAATCATTACCGCCATTACCTTACCCGGCGCCACCTTTTCGCCGGGCGCTACCATCACCTTCTTCAACCGGCCATAAACCGGCGCTTCTACTTCACCGGAGTCCAAGGTAATGATTGCATCGCCTTCACTGAGCCGGGAGGTCCTATCGACATCAATGCTGATAACATTGGCGGGAACTCCGGTATCATTGGTCAGCGGCAACTCGTAATCCATCAAGCCGCCCATCGGCAGGTTAACCAGCATGATGCCAAATCCAATAGGCACCAGCAGCAGCGGCTCCATCTTCTTGGCAACTCCCAGGTAGATGAGACCACCGCCTATCAGCAGCATCAACAGGTTACCCCAGTAGAAAAACTGGAAACCGGTTTCAAACAGGCCAAACATAAGTGAACGCTCTCTTAGAATTCAATTACCGCGACGATATCACCGGGCTTGACCATCTGTTCAATAGTAACTCCCACACGGGTAATGCTGCCGTCCAGCGGAGCTACTATCGGGTTCTCCATCTTCATTGACTCCAGTATACAGAGTACCTCTCCCTCTTTGACCGCATCACCCACTTTAATATTCACACCGACTATTTTACCGCTTATCGGAATCTCTACCGTCTCTTGTGCCACATTATGTTCCTTCCTTGATATTGTCAGTATCGCCAGCCTTCGCTTTATCTTGACCGGCGCGGCGTTTACCGAGCAGAACACCGATTGCCCAGATAACAATCGCCAGTATAATCAGCAAGGCAAAGACCATGCCAAAACCAACCCCACCGACCTGTCCGGCGTAACCCCAGTCTACACCCATAGCACTAGCCTGCGCTCACATTCTCCTATCAGTTTAATGAAAAAGGCGGTGGAACAACCTTCGCCAGTCTCCATCGCCTTTTTACCCAA
This sequence comes from uncultured Dehalococcoidaceae bacterium, assembly GCA_964468755.1. Lineage (GTDB taxonomy): Bacteria > Chloroflexota > Dehalococcoidia > Dehalococcoidales > RBG-16-60-22 > CAYXWH01. The sequence goes on along the minus strand of CAYXWH010000007.1, from coordinate 30,508 downwards.
ACGGTTTATTATAACCTAAGGTCGACTATTTGTCATCCCCCATTAGTGCGCCGACAGGGGCCGCAGGACGCACCACAATCTCCTCACCCTCCAGGTCAACTAAAATGGTATCTCCGGAACGGAACTTACCGCGCAGCAAGTCCTCAGAAAGCTTATCTTCAATCGTGTTTTGAATCTCCCGCCGCAATGGCCGGGCGCCATATACCTCGTCGTATCCCTTCTCACCGAGAAAGTCTTTGGCGGCATCGGTAACTTCCAGCTTGAGACCCTTCTCACCCAACTGCTGGCTTACCGTATTCAGCATCATATCGACTATAGCACGTATCTGCTCTTTGCTCAGGGAATGGAAAACCACGGTGGCATCAACCCGGTTAAGAAACTCGGGGCGGAAAGCCTTCTTCAATTCGTTGAGCAGATTATCCTTCATCTTCTCGTAGGACTGCTCACGGGTTTTGGCATCATCGCTGCGCGAAGTAAAACCAAGGACGGTGCCCTTACGGATAAGCTCGGCGCCAATATTGCTGGTCATGATAATAATGCTATTGCGGAAATCAACCCGCCGGCCCTTGGCATCGGTCAGGTGACCATCATCAAATATCTGGAGCAGCAGGTTAAACACGTCCGGGTGGGCTTTTTCAATCTCATCAAGCAGTATGCAGGAGTATGACTTGCGCCTTACCGCCTCGGTTAACTGTCCGCCTTCCTCGTAACCCACGTAACCCGGCGGCGCCCCGACCAGGCGGGACACAGCAAACTTCTCCATAAACTCGGACATGTCCAGACGGATAAGGGCATCCTCGCTGCCGAACATGAACTCACTCAACGCCCTGACCAGCTCGGTCTTACCCACACCGGTAGGACCGAGGAAGATAAAATTACCGATGGGGTGCCTGGGGTCTTTCAGCCCGGCACGGGCGCGACGTATCGCCTTGGCGATGGTCACAATCGCCTCATCCTGACCGACAATACGCTTGTGCAGCACTTCTTCCATATTGAGCAGGTGACTGGTCTCATCTTCGGCGATCTGTACCACCGGTACTCCGCTCCACATGCTGACCACCTCAGCAATGTCTTCCGCGGTTACCATAGTTTCCTCACTCTGCTGCTCAGAGCGCCACTCCTCTTCCATCTTCTTTATCTTTTCCTCAAGCTGAAGCTCTTGCTCACGCTTCTCCGCAGCATAATCATACTGCTGTGACGCCAGGGCGGTGTCTTTATCCCGGCGCACCGCTTCCGCCAATTGCTTGGCTTCTTTCAAGCTGACGGGCATGGTATGGTGCTTGATGCGCACTCTTGATGATGCCTCATCAACCAGGTCAATAGCCTTGTCCGGCAGAAAGCGGTCAGGTATATAGCGTGAAGCCAGGGTCGCCGCCGAACGTAAGGCGTCATCGCTGATGCTCAGGCGGTGATGTTCCTCATAGCGATGTTTAATTCCACGTAAAATCTCAAGAGTATCGTCTACTGCGGGCTCTTCGACCAGAACCGGTTGAAAACGACGCTCGAGAGCCGCATCCCGCTCGACATACTTGCGGTAGTCATCCAGGGTGGTGGCACCAATGCACTGCAATTCCCCCCGTGCCAGTGACGGTTTGAGGATATTGGCGGCATCAACGGCTCCCTCAGCAGCGCCGGCGCCAACCATGGTGTGAAATTCATCGATGAACAGAATGCAGTTGGCAGCGGTCTTTATCTCTTCAATAATCTTCTTTAACCGCTCTTCAAATTCTCCCCGGTATTTGGTCCCGGCAACCAGTGATCCCATATCCAGGGTGATAAGGCGCTTATCTTCCAGGGTTTCCGGAACGTCACCGGCGACGATGCGGTGGGCCAGCCCTTCCACAATGGCGGTCTTGCCCACTCCCGGCTCCCCGATAAGCGCCGGGTTATTCTTGGTGCGGCGACTCAGAATCTGAACAACCCGCTCAATCTCCTTGAAACGACCGACAACCGGGTCGAGTTTATCGGCGCGGGCGGCCGCAGTCAGGTCAATACCCAGCTGATCGAGAGCCGGCGTGCGACTGGTAGCACGAGAAAGCCTGCTTCTGGCAGCACCCTGGCTGAGGACATGGGTTATTTCAGCCCGGGTCCGCTCCAGGGTAATGCCAAAACTATCGAGTACGCTGGAAGCTACCCCTTCACCCTCACGTAACAGTCCCAGCAGCAAATGTTCGGTGCCGATATAGTTATGGCCGAGCTGGCGGGCTTCATCGATGGCCAGTTCAATAACCTTCTTAGCTCGGGGGGTAAGCCCGGTTTCTCCGGTAGTAGGCTTCTCACCCCGGCCAATAATAAATTCCACCGCCGAGCGCACCTTACCCAGTCCGACACCCATGTTGGTGAGCACTCGGGCAGCCACCCCCTCCTCCTCACGCACCAGACCGAGCAGAATATGCTCGGTGCCGATATAGCTATGATTAAGGGTCCGAGCCTCTTCCTGCGCTATGGTAAGCACCCGCCGGGCTCGTTCCGAAAATTTCTCAAACCTGCTAGCCATTTTCCCCCCTGCTATTTACTACGACTTCGCACCCGTACTCCTATTCCCATTATAACGCATAAATAATTATAATGCACAAATCAAGTATAGGTAAATAGCCAAATGGTGAGATAATTAATTCAGAAAACCTTTAGCGGGCTCTGTTCCTTAATAAAAATAATAGCCTCCTGGCAGTGGCATATTTTCCACAAGGAGTTACCCCCTCAGTATCGTCTGCGCTGGGGCGTTTCACTTCCGTGTTCGGAATGGGAACGGGTGGTTCCACCCCGCTCTAACCACCAGAAGGCTGGCAATACTTTTACCGGTCTTCGTATTTTTATCGGCTACAGATCACTAGTAACGTAAATTACGAAGCGATTACTGAACAGTGTCTATTGTAACATACTGCCCGGTAAATGAAAAGGGGCTAAACCTCAATTTTGGAGAAAAGACCCCTTAATTTTTATCAAAGACCATGCACCCTGTGTAGAGTATCCCCTTGACAACCGTGATAAACAAATGATAGGTTATGTTCTGGGTCATTAAGGCTCTCAACAACATCCGGGGCTTGGTCAACCTGGCTGAGTTTGTTGACTTCTTAGCTACTCTCCTGCCGATAATTAGGCTACCGGCGGCTAAAATACTATACGAGGTGGGCAAAATGTACCCAGAACTAGTGCACATTGGCTTTGGCAATATCCTCGCCATGAACCGGATTATTGCTATGGCTTCACCAAACTCAGCACCGACCAAGCGCATCGTCCAGGAAGTGAGAAACAAGGGATTGCTCATTGACATGACCAGCGGCAGAAGGACCAAGGCAGTCATTTTCACCGATAGTGGCCATGTTGTTCTGGCAGCCCTGGCACCGGAAACCATTTCCGGCCGGTTACAGGCAAGCCGGACAATCCCAATATTAAAAACCGATGTCAGCGTAATCAAGGATGAAATTTAAGAGCCAGCATCCGCTTAACCCCGCGGCATCCCCGTTACTCATCATAGTCTCCGGCCTCTCCGGGGCCGGCAAAGACTCCGTTCTCAAGCGTTTGAAGGAATTCAGCTATCCCTTTGAGCATATTACTACGGTAACCACACGCCCGCCACGGCCCAGCGAGCAGGATAAGGTAGACTACCATTTTGTCGCCAAGGAAGAATTCCGCAAGATGATTGCCCGCAATGAGTTACTGGAATGGGCCAGCGTCTATGATAATTACTACGGGGTGCCGCGCACTCCGGTCAAGCAGGCACTGGAACGAGGGGTTGATGCGGTGGTGAAGGTTGATGTCCAGGGAGCCGCCACCATAAAAAAAATACTGCCGCAGGCAGTCTTTATCTTCCTGACCCCACCCACGATTGAGGAAGCGGTGGCAAGACTTCAGCAGCGGAGCACGGAATCCCCGGACGAGCTGGCGCTACGCAACCAGACTGCCGAAGAGGAAATCAAGCAGCTAACTATATTCGATTACATAGTTATTAACCGGCAGGATGAAATCGACCAGGCAGCTGCTGACATCATCGCCATCATAACCGCCGAAAAGCACCGCGTCACGCCACGAAAACTTATTCTTTAAGCCGGTAGCGGTAACCTTTACCGCAGCCGGAATGTCAACAATCGCTCAGCTTGGTTCTTCCTCAGTTGCGGGAGGTTTTTTCTTTGCCTGCCACCACGCCTTGAGCCGGTTCATAATCTGCTTCTCGTACCCCTGGTCGCTGGGCATATAGAACTGCTTATCCTGAAGGGTCTCCGGCAAATGATGTTGCTCCACGAAGTGCCCGGGATAGTCATGGGCATACTTGTAACCCTCACCATAGCCCAGTTCTTTCATGAGCGGGGTTACCGGGTTGCGCAGAGGGAGAGGTACTGATTCATCAGAGCCTTGCTTTATTGCCTCCTCAATCCGGGAATAGGCTTCATATAACGAGTTGCTCTTGGGGGCAGTCGCCAGATAGACTACCGCCTCCGCCAGCGACAGATTGCCCTCAGGCATACCGATGAAGTGCACCGCCTGCTGTGCCGCCATGGCTACTACCAGTGCCTGGGGATCAGCCAGGCCAATATCCTCCGAGGCAAAACGCACCAGACGCCGGACGATATACAGTGGGTCTTCCCCGGCTTCCAGCATCACTGCCAGCCAGTACAGGGCAGCATTCGGGTCAGAACCGCGCATTGATTTATGTAATGCTGATATGGTGTCAAAATGATGTTCACCGGCCCGGTCATAGTGCACTGCCCGCTGCTGCAGGGCATCTTCCACCGTCGACAGTGCAATAATGCGCTTGCCTTCGGCATCCGGGGGGGTACTCATGGCTGCCATCTCCAGCGTGTTGAGGGCAACCCGGGCATCATTACCGGACAGGGTAATGAGGTGGCTCAGGGCATCGGGCTCCAGCTCCACGTTCCATTCACCAAGCCCGTACAGTCCGTCACGGAGCGCCCGCAGTATGATGATGTGGAGCTCTTCCTCGTTGAGCGGTTTCATTGGCAGCGCCCGGCAACGGGACAGCAGCGGTGAGGTTACCGCGAAGGAAGGGTTCTCCGTAGTGGCACCTATCAGCGTAACCGAACCATCTTCCACGTAGGGTAATACCGCGTCCTGCTGGGTCTTGTTGAAGCGGTGTATTTCGTCGATAAACAGGATGGTCTTCTGCATAAGCACTTTACGCCGCTCTTTGGCTTCTTCGATGATACGGCGCAGGTCACCCACGCTGGCACTGACGGCACTGACCGGGCTGAAATGGGCGCTGGTAGCACTGGCAAGGATATAAGCCAGCGTGGTCTTGCCACAGCCCGCCGGTCCCCAGAGTATTATGGACGGAATGCGGCCCGCTTCAATAGCCTTGCGCAATACCCGCCCTTTGCCAATGATGTGTTCCTGCCCGACAAAGTTATGCAGGCCGGATGGCCTCATCCTGGTAGCCAGCGGTGCTTCCTGCATTTTCTGCTCTTCCGCTTTTTGCTCGAACATGTCCATACTCATGGCACACCTTCTTTCGGTTACTCACCGCTCCAGGCCGGTATCTTTGCCAGGTACCCTCTGGCGGCACTCCGAGCGGTTTCCCCATCCATATTCTGATTCATCATCATAAAAATGTATCCATCAATCTACATCTTTAAATTATTATAAATCCCCTTTATTGTCTACCCCACTTCCTGATATTTTGCAACCCTCCCCCTTTATCCCCCTCCGCTGGCAAGGCAGGGGAAAGAATCCGGCAGAGAGGCTTCGCCTCTCCAGAACGCTCTCGTTATCTCTCCCCCGAACAGGAAAGGGTTTTTTATAAGAGGGGCTTCGCCCCTCTTGGACTTCCGTCAAACATGCTTATCTGTTTCGCGTCGGCTGACGGCCCCTCACTTATACCGCTTCACCTCAAATCGATACAGCTTTACCGTCTCATCAGGCCCGATGCCTGCCTTCTGCCGGCAGATATCAATCTGATAGTCCACGCTGTCAACCCCCTCCAGGTCGGGGAGGAGCAGCCCCCGCCGCCAGCCCGCTTCCACGATAACCCCGTACCGCTGCGGGTCCAGCTGTCCGGTATCGGCCACCGGCTCAGGCCGGGTGAGCACATCCACGCTGTAGCCTAACCGGTCAAGCTCGTGAGATGCAACCGCCGGGAAACGCGGGTCCCGGGTAGCGGCACTGACCGCATTGGTGATTATTTCCTCAGCAACATTCCTGGTAGTGGGTTCAAAGGTGCCGATGCAGCCCCGGAGAGCACCGAGTTTGTGAATAGAGACAAAGACCCCCGCCTTTTCCTTCATCTCCGGAGCAAGTTCCGGCGGAGGCGAGGGTGTTTTCCCATCGCGGACATAGGACTCCACGGTTTCTTTGGCTAACCTCACCAGCGGGTGCATCTCCATCGCCTTGATAATAATGCCGGCATAGCCGACCACACTGGAATAATCGCCCGAGGTATCGCCACTGGTCTGGTACCTGACCAGCTCGGCTCCCTTTGCCCCCAGTTCTCTGGCGGCGGAGATAAGGGCTACCGTGGGGGCATAGCCGCACATGGAGATATCCAGCTTCTGCACCCTCTGTAACAGTTCTTCCCCATCGAGCTCCAGTATCGCCTCAATTGCCCGGGCGTCCTTTTCCCTGGCTACCTCATGCGGCTCATAGTGAGTCATATCGCTGCTGGCGATAATCAACACGTCCCTGCCGACCTCTCTGACGGCGGCGGCTATCTCCTCACCGATTTCCCGGTAGGAAGCCTCGCTGCCATAGGCAATCACGATGGGCACTATCCGCACATCCGACTGAAAATACTGGAGAAAAGGCACCTGGACTTCGATGGAGTGTTCGTACTGGTGAGCCAGATGGTCTTCCTGCAAATAACTGGACCCAACCAGGATCTGCCGGCCCAGCTCGGCATCAATTTCCACATTGCCCAGGGGGGTCCGCCATGTCCCTTCGGTCATGATGCTGAACGGTTTGCCTCTGCCGGTGTGATTGGGGCCTATAATGACAACCGTATCCTTAAGATTAACTCTGGAAATAACCGCTCCGGCGACCGGACCGGAGTAGATATAGCCGGCATGAGGAGCCACCAGACCGATAGCTTCCTGTTTCTCCGCGTTCTCGTCGACCAACCTGTCAATCATCGCCTCAAGCTGGGAGGCTGAGGCGGGGTAAAAGGAGCCGGCGGCAACCGGTTGCCTGATCATCTTACGCCTCCTTTGGCCCGGCTGTCCTGAAATTGAGCTCTGCCCCGCAGAACCGACATCGGACCCCATCCAGACCGACCAGTTTCGTCTGGTAACCGAACCGCTGTATGTTTACCCTGCCACAGGAATAGCAGGTGGTACTTTCGCTCTGATGACCGGGGACATTACCGGCATAGATGAACTTAAGCCCCGCCTGTTTGCCAATCTGGCAGGCATGTTCCAGAGTAGCTACCGGAGTGGGCGGCAGGTGCATCAGGTGGTGATAGGGATAGAAACGGGTAACATGCCACGGCGTCAGTTCACCCAGCTCGTCCCGTATCCAGCGGGCAATACCCTCAAGCTGCTCATCATCATCGTTCATGGTGGGAATAATGTTGGTCACCACCTCTACATGCATGTTCCACTTATCCTTCGCCCGCTTGGTAACCGCCAGAATTTCCCGCCAGCGGGGAACCTTGGCCAGTTCCCGGTAGAGGGCGTCAGAAAAACCCTTGACGTCAACCCGCCAGGCATCCAGGTAAGGGCCGATGGTATCCAGCGCCTCCGGCGTGGCATAGCCGTTGGTCACATAGACCGTGTACAGATTGTTCTCCTTAGCCAGCCGGGCGGAGTCCAGGGTATATTCAAACCAGATAGTGGGCTCATTATACGTCCAGGCAATGCCCTGGCACCGGTTTTGCCTGGCCAGCTCGATAGATGCCGCCGGCGTTACTTCACGACACTCCCCCAGAGAACTGCCGTCAGCCCAGGAAATCTGCCAGTTCTGACAGTGCTGGCAGTGGAAGTTGCAGCCCAATGTCCCCAGGGAAAGGGCTAGACTACCGGGGAAGAAGTGGAACAACGGCTTTTTTTCAATCGGGTCGGCGGCGATGGATGAGACCATGGCGTAATTCAGGTTATAAAGGACTCCGTCCCGGTTCTGATACATGCCGCAGGCACCATACTTTCCCGGGCCGATCCGGCACTGCCACTGGCAGGTATAGCAGCGGACTCTGGACTGAGGTAGCTTCTCGTAGAGTAGTGCCTCACGCATAACAGCCTCTCTATATATTGCTATTATACCATCCGCCTACAAACGGTTTATAGTAGTTAAGCCATCATCAGGGCTCTTCCGGCAGGTAACTGTTGCGTGGCCTGTCTTTCTGGATAGGGCGGTTGGGGAACAAATACGTCGAAACGCTGCCGGTGCTTTACCCGCAAGCGAGAAAGGTTTATAATAGACAGGCTTTGTTTGAATCCGGTAAAACCCTGGCGGAGGTGAATATTGGATACACTCTATGTAATTGCCAGAGAAGAAGCCGCAGGTAAGACGACCATCTGCGCCGGTCTAGCCCGGCACCTGGTCGATAATGGCAGGAAAGTGGGCTTTGTCAAGCTCACCTCGAATGCTGACAACCATGACGCTGTGTTCATGAAGCAACTCCTGAACCTGACTGAAGATAGTGCTTCTCTCTGCGTGGCTGACGGTGACCCACCCGTAGTCAAGGAAGCCTGCAACCGGGTTGCTCAGGGTAAACACGTGATGATGGTTGAGGGCAAACGGAACAAGTCCTCCATAGAGATTGCCCGAGCCCTCAATGCCAGTGTGATTATGATAGAGACCTATGCTCAACCTCTATCCGGCGCACCCGGAAACTACCGGGAATTCGGCACCAATTTTGCCGGTGTGGTGATAAACAAGGTGCCGGTAAGCCAGCTCGAGCGGGTCCGGGACGAGGCATTGGCTTCAGCAAGCCAGGCGGGGGCAAGCGTCCTGGGAGTAATCCCGGAGGATAGAACCTTGTCCTCCGTAACCGTCGGGGAACTGGCGGAATGTACCGGCGGCAGAATATTGAATAATACGGAGAAAGCCGCCGATCTGGTGGAAAATTACCTGCTGGGGGCTATGGTCGTCGATTCCGGTCTGCTCTACTTTGGCCGCAAAAACAACAAGGCGGCTATCATCAAAGGCAACCGCCCGGATATGCAGCTGGCTGCTCTGGAGACCTCCACCAGATGTCTGCTGCTTAGCGACAGCAGCGAGCCACCCATGCACAGCGTCCAGCAAAAGGCAGAAAGCAAAGGCATCCCTATTATTCTGACCGGGCGTGACACTAACTCCGTAGTGACCACTCTCGAAGACTGCATCGGTAAAACCAGATTCAGCCAGGAAAAGAAGCTATCCCGGCTATCGGAAATTCTTCAGCAGCACCTTAATCTGCAGGCAATAACCTAGAACGCCAGCCCGGTTAACCGGGAAGAGACAATTACATACGATACGGTTCGTTGGCGAGCTTCATATGTCTCTTGGCTCTTGAACACAGCCAAACAAGCCACTGTTTTTAAGAGAAGGCTACATGCAATCTCGCTCCTCCACGTATTGATAGCAGCCGTCTATTTGGTATACAATTTAATTTGTCGATTTGGCATTCTTTTTTTGCCCGCAACCAGACGAATGCCAGAAAATATTACTAAGGGGGGCAGGTGATTGAATGCACTAGGAAAACACTTACTGCTCGAATTGAAGGACTGTGACAAGGAGGTATTAAATGACCTAGGCTTTCTCAGAAGTGCTGTGGTGACAGCAGCCAACGAATGCGGCGCCACCGTGCTGGGTGACTCCTTCCACCCGTTCCGTCCCCAGGGAGTCAGCGGCGTGGTTATTATCGCCGAATCCCACCTATCCATTCACACCTGGCCGGAATACAGTTACGCTGCCGTTGATGTCTTCACCTGCGGCGATTCCGTGGAACCGGAAAAAGCCGCCGAGGTGCTTATTGAGAAGCTGGGGGCTAAAAACCACTCCATCATCGAAGTACAACGAGGGCTTTTAGCGGTACCCGTGTAAGCACGGATTTTATTATGGACACCGACCCTGATAAATGGCTCCAAGATAGAATAAGCGAAGATTTCATCCAGATGCACCGCATCGAGGAGGTGCTCTATAGCGGGCAGACGAAGTATCAGTCTGTCCGGATTATCCGTAGCAGCACCCTGGGACTTTGTCTGGTACTGGATGACAAGATTCAGTCGAGCCAGGCCGATGAGTTTATCTATCATGAGGCGCTGGTACAGCCAGCCATGATAACTCATCCCGGCCCGGAGACAGTATTTATCGCCGGTGGCGGCGAAGGCGCCACTTTAAGGGAGGTTTTGTCTCATAAAACCGTTACCAGGGCGGTGATGGTTGATATCGATGAGGAGGTTATTGCCCTCTGCCGACAATACCTGCCTGAACACAGCCGGGGTGCCTTTGACGATAGCCGGACCGAACTGTACCACGTGGACGCCAGGGACTACCTGGCAAAGTGCCGCGATACTTTTGACATCATCATTATCGATTTACCCGACCCGCTGGAGGAAGGACCGGCGTACCGGTTATATACCCGGGAATTCTATCAGATTGTCCGTGACAAACTCAGCGACAACGGTATCATTTCCGTTCAGTCGGGGTCAGCGTCGGTTAACGAGCTACTGAACCTGACCGCCGTCTATCACACCCTGCAGAGTGTTTTCCCGGTCGTTTGCGCTAATAAAGTGGATATGCCCTGCTTTGGCGGTCCGTGGGGTTTCTGCACCGCCTCACCCAGGCTCAACCCGGCGCTGCTTACCCCCGCCCAGGTAGACCGCGAAATTTCCGCCAGGTCAATCAACGGATTGAAATTCTACGACGGATTAACCCACCAGGGTATCTTCTCCCTGCCCAGGTACCTTCGAGAGGCGTTCGCCCGGCAACCAAGGCTCATTACCGATGATGAGCCGCTTTACACCTATTCAACCACCAGATAAATTTCTGACTTTCAACCTGCGGAACTTCTTCCCCTAATCCGGCACACATTCATTCTCACCAGAACCCAGCCCGGCAAACCTGTTTCCAGCAATTGACATCGGTCACCAATCGTATATAATTATGCACACATAACCCGCCACTCTATCAGACCGGGGTAATTAAAATCGTATTTACAGCAGGAGGTAACCAACATGCCGTACTATATGATGCTCACCAGATTAACCGACCACGGCCGAAAGACGATAATGCAGAATCCCGGCCGGATATGGGAAGTAAACAAAGAAGTGGAGGAAATGGGGGCGAAAATACTGGTCCAGTATGCGCTACTCGGCGATTACGACTTTGTAAACATTCTCGAAGCTCACAATAACTCGGTGATAGCCAGAGTTGCCGCCCAGCTGGGTTCCAGGGGGACACTGACGCCGCTAACCTTTGCGGCTATTAAGATAGAAGATTACATTAAAGAAATAAAAACAGCCCAGGCGATAAAGGAATAGTCCGCCGGCTATCTGGTCAGCACCAGTCGCTTCACCAGGCTACCGAAGAAAAAACCCATAACGATGAGCGGCACTATATAGAGAGCCACATGAGGGGCACCCAGATTGGGGTCACCGGCTGCCAGCCGGGTGATCAGGCTGAACGGTGAAGGGTTGAGGAAGTAGCTGCCCCCCACCGCCAGGACCAGCACTATGGAATAGACAAACTGGGCACGTTCTCTATCCCTGAAATACAGGGCTATACCCGCCGTGCCCACGCTGAAGGCAGCGGCGATGGTAACCGCCAGCAGCAGCACCAGGCCAAGGTTCTGAATATACAGGTGGTTTAACCATAACAGTCCCGACCACATCACCACCTGCACCAGGGCGGTAACAACCGCCGCGGCAACTTTGGAAGCAAAGACCTGGGTAAGTGACACCGGCGATGACATCAGGGTATCGAATGTTTTGTTCTCCAGTTCCTCGGATACGGTATCAATCACGATACTGCCGGCGATAAGCGCCGGGAAGAGCATCAGCACCGGAATGATTATGGAATAGAGAAACTCATGGGTGGTGTGCGGCTTGCCGCCGGCATCATTATAATGTAACTCGACGCCATTGCCGGCGCGCAGCTCGTTTTCAAACCGTTTCAGTGGTTCGTCCAGAACCATGAAGATTACCGTTTTCCTGGCGTCCATTTCCGGCAGGATGAGCTTCATGTCAACCACACCCGACCGCTTCTCAGGTATCACCATGATGGTGTCAACCGTACCGGAACGGAAGGCTGCCTCGGCACTACCGACATCAGTAAACGGCTGCACGGGGACATTGGCTTCCCGCAGGTAACCTACCATCGGGCTGTCTATATCACCGACAACGCCCGCCCGGATGGTTACCCGGGTACTGTCACCGATGGAGGACGGGTCATAAAATGCCATAATACCCACCAGGATAATCGACGAAAATGAGGCGAGAAAGAACTGGACGAGTATGGCAAACATAATCGTCTTTTCTCTGGTAATTGACCTGAGTTCCCGTTTCAACAGTACCCAAAAGCCGTTCACAGTACCGCTCCGATAATAATGAGGTTATACAGGGTATGAATTACCGCACCGGCGCCAATAGCCAGCGGATAAAACCTGGTGCCAAAGCGACCCGTCAGCAGACAGACAACCGCGGTGGATACAAAGTGCAGGATGAGTGGCACCGCCAGCAGCCCGGAGCCAAAGAGAGCGGAGATAAATACCGACTCTGAGATGACGCTCAGGGCGAGGTACATCAATAATTTCTCTCCGATGAGAAACCCCAGCGCCGACAGGAAAGAAAGTACCACCAGACCCCGCAGCGTGGTAGTAACATGGTTCCGTAACAGAACAACGATACCCATTGACTTGGCAATTTCCTCGATAATGACCGATATAACCATCAAAAACACGATGGTAAAGCGCATGGGCAGGTTAGCCACGAAGGCGACGGATGCCAGCTGCACCATGAACACCACCGGTACCAGACACATGCTTATTAACAGCACCGATATATTGAGGTGGTTCCGGTCCATGGTCATATAGAGAGCCTCGCCTACCTTGGTCGGCAGCGGCCGGAAGCCCATGAGATATTCCTCGTTAAAGATACGCGTACCGATAAACATGGTCTGCAGGAAAACCAGGTACAGCGGGGTGGTGGCGAGAAAATACTGGGTAAGCCCGAATGACTCACCCCGGTACATCTCCACCGCCAGGGTCAGCGGCGAAATGTAGCTGAGCTCACTGACTCCGGCGAACATTGCCGGCCCCACCAGATAAACGGTGATTACCGAAAGCGCCAGTACCGAAAAGAATGTCTGGTCTTTAAACGTGCGGTAGGTCAGGGCTACCATCAGGTAAACGGAGAAAATAAACAGCATCACCGGCAAGAAGATAGCCAGCCCCAGCCCGACATTGCCCCCCAGCGCCAGGGTAACCGCGATAATGACCAGCACCGAGTAGCCAAGATACGGCAGCATTTTCCCCAGAATAACCTGGAGCCGGGTGACCGGCGCCGACAGCAGCACAATCAGCTTGCGGTTTACCTTCTCCTCAGTGAAGCTGCTGGTGAAAAAAAGGCTGACGAAGAACACCGGGACAACATAGAAAAAGGTGATCATCACCTGCGCCAGCGGTATCGGTGGATTCATTAACGATGGTATGATGACATCATTTTCGACGACAAACTCGGCTTTAAACTCCGGCAACTGGCGGCTGCTCATAAAGTCGGCCAGCTGCTTTCGTACCACGTCATCGGAGGCGCTGGCTGGTGGTACCGAAGGAGGCGATGGCGAAACCGCCACTCCGGGCATCATGTCCGACTCCGGCGGGCTTGCCGGCGCGGGCTCATCGGCACCCGGTGTCACCGGTCCCGGTGACGGCTGGGGCGCCAGTGCTCCTGACGTCGACTGTTCGCCGGGAGGCACCGGTTCCTCACTTATGATGCCGCCCGGCCCGTACGCCGGCTCTGATATTAAGGCATCGGGGTTGCCCCGTTCGCCGGCTTCAGGAATAGCCGTCAGTATTGTCCCGGTTCCTTCTTCTGAGCCGGTTTCGGGCATCTCCAGATGCTGGACTTCAACACGAAGGGGAAACGCCTGGTCGAGTTCATACTGGCCGGCTACCCGCAGCAATTCCCCCTTTGCCAGGTGCTGCCTCAGCGCCGCAGCGGCATACCGGGAGCGCTCATCATCGCGCAGGATAATCCGCTCGCCATCAAGGTACAGGTCAATCTTCTTCTCCGAGAGCAATTCGTAGCCGGTCTCATGGTCGAGACTCATCACGGCAAACCGCTGGTCCTCGATTGCGGGGCCGCCGGGCGCCACGCCCACGGTATACAACCCCTTGCTTACCACCAGTTCCTGGTGGTAAAGTGCGTAGGAACCGGCAATCATGATAGCAACCAGCGCCAGGACGATAAGCCGTGACTTACCGCTGAACCGCGTCCGGAGACGGGTGATTTCCCGCTTCGAGAGGGTCAGGATAGCTTTCATGGTCGATTAACATTCCGTTCTTATGGTGACTGATGAATAGAGCGATTGAACTGGAGTCTGTATCCAAGCTATATAAAAACACGGTAGCTGTCAATGGCGTTAACCTCCAAATCAGGGAGGGGGAAATACTGGGTTTAATCGGCCATAACGGTGCCGGTAAGACGACGACGCTCAAGATGTTGGTCGGTCTTATCATGCCAACCTCGGGTACCGTCAGGGTCATGGGCCATGATATGTCCAGAGACAGCACCTCTATCAAGCAGTTCATCGGGTACCTGCCGGAAGAAAGTCCCCTGTACGAGAACATGACGGCGCGGGAATACCTGATGTTCTTTGCCGAGCTGTACAAGTTACCCAAAGAGCCGGCGAGAAAGCGGGTTGACTCACTGCTGGACTCGCTGAAGCTCGCCGATAAGGACCGGTACACCGGCGAGCTCTCCAAAGGTATGAAGAGGAAGGTCGCCATTGCCCGCACCCTGCTCCACGACCCCGCAATACTGGTACTGGACGAGCCCAACTCAGGACTTGACCCGTTAACCTCGTTCTTCATTATCGATTACCTGAAGACACTGAATAACCGCGGCAAGACCATTATCCTCAGCGCCCACAATCTGTTCCACATCGAATATATCTGCGACCGGGTTGGTATCATGAAGAACGGGGAACTGGTGGTGTGTGATACCATGGAGTCGATACGGAAGAAGCTGGGCAGGAGAGAGTATGAGGTGGTGTTTCACGCCGATATCGACCTGGACTACGAAAAACAGGGAGATAACTACGTATTCAGCACGACCGATGTGGCGCAGATAGCACGGTTACTGCAGGATATATCCGAGAAAAACTGGGCGCTTATTGACCTCTCCATGCGGCAGTCGGCTCTTGAGGACATGTATGTCGAACTGATGGACAAGTCCGGCGGCGATACGTAATCACGGTACGGGTTACGGGTAAAACCGGTTACACTATGGAGAAAACCCATTAATCCGCCTCACCGAAGTTTCATACCGCCCGGTTGCCCCGTCCCCCACGACGACCTTAGAAAGTTGACGATTTTCCTCGAAATATACGGATACCAAAGCCAGATGGTGGAATGCGTGGCGGGAAACCAGATAATTTTCGGCCGGCCCGACGCTTCCCAGAAATCAATGGTAGCCTCTCGAGGAATCGCCTCATCCCAGCGGGCATTCAGCATCAATACCGGACGGCTGCGGAGCCGGTAGGCAAAGGTCATGGGATCGGTCAGGAAACCTCTCCGGCTGGGTACCACCTTATCAAAACCCTTTTTCTCCACCTCGTCAAGGTAATGCTGGAACGCGTCCTGGATATGCCGGTACTCCGCCTCGGTCTTCCGGTAGGCTCTGGTGATGCTACTCAACCGGCTGTTATGGTTAATCTTCTCGCCATTACCACCGGAAACGATGAATACCCCGGACTTGATGCGATCATCAATCCCCATGGCTACTGCCGAGATGAACCCCCCAAAGCTAATACCGATTACCGCTATCTCACTACCGGCTATTTCGTCCCGGCTGCCTGACCAGTCGATGACCTGGCGAACATCGACTACCGAGGTCTGATACACGTCAAACCATTCCTGGGGAGACAGGACGGGAAAACGGGCCCGGGCTTCTTCCGGTACACGCCTTGAATGCACCATCAAATACAGGGCAAAGCAGGCTATCCCCCTGGTGACTAAAGACCGGGCAAGGAGCTTGCAGGGAACCATGCTGTGGTCTCCCATCCCGTGGAGCAATATAGCCAGTGGTGCCCGGCCCTGACGCACCGGCTGATAGTACTCACCGCTGACCAGGCTGCCTCTCGGGTCGCTATGATAGACCGCCGAAGGAAAGTCCACCGTATAATGCCGCCATTTGCCGTTCTGTCCGGCAAGCTGCGTGTTGAAAGCACCGTCAGCGCTCATATAGTTATACGGGTTCACGGTACCGGGACTCCTCTCATTCTTGCCACTGGCACGCTTTCAGCCTCAGGTAACACCAGTCCTTTTTCCTGCACCCTTCTTCCTGTACCGAGGATAGCTGATTTCCATTCTACAACAGTACCTGACCTGGTTCCAAATCCGGCAGGGTTTGACAATAAACGTGGGTTTTAGTATAGTAGCTAACACCGCTCTCCGAAATGAAGCGAATAATCGCCCTCTGAACCGAACGCAGACAGTACCAGCCATCAGCCAGGGAGGTGTAAATATGTCCAGCTCTCCGCGCTCAGCAAGTCAAAGCAATCTTACATGGCCCTACCCGGTCAACTACGGGAAAGAAAACAAGTGCAGCACCGATATCCTTGTCCTTGGTGGGGGTATCGCCGGCTGCCATGCCGCCATCAACGCCGCCAGAAGAGGGGCAAAGGTAGCCGTGGTTGACAAGGCTTCCATATACCGGAGCGGCTCGGGAGGCGCCGGGGTTGACCACTGGCACGGCGCCTGCACCAACCCGTGCTGTAAAATTTCCCCGGACGAGATGATGGAGTTCATCACGGGATACAGTCACGGGGTTACCAGTGAATATGGCAACGGCATTGCCTTTTACATTCTGTGTAAGGAAAGCTATGATGCCCTCCTCGACGTGGAGAAGATGGGGGTAAAGGTCAGAGACGTTGACGACGAATTTACCGGCGCCGAGTTCAGAGACGAAGCCACCAAGCTCATGTTTGCCTACGATTATGAGAACCGGCACTGCATACGCATCCAGGGAGCCAACATCAAGCCGGCGCTGTACCATGAACTCAACCGGCTGGGGGTAACCCTCTACGAACACATCATGGTGACCGGGCTGCTTACCGAGGGAGGCAAGCCGGGAGCACGGGTGGTTGGCGCCACCGGTGTTGACGTGCGGACAGGGGAGTTCTATATATTCCGGGCAAAAGCCACCATACTGGCTACCGCCCAGCCGACGGGAATCTGGATATTCTCCACTGAACTAACCGGGGGAGCGGCTAAATTCAGTGACCCCAACTGCTCCGGTGACGGTCATGCCATGGCCTGGCAGGCGGGCGCCGAGTTTACCCTGATGGAGGGGAACATACCGGACGCCGGTAGCTTCCGCTATCCGCCGTACGGCGCCGGCAACCCGCACAATACATGGTTTGCCTGCAACATCGTTGATACCAACGGGAAGGAAATCCCCTGGGTGGACAAAGACGGCAGGGTGCTGAAAACGCTGGCGGAGCGGTACCGGCCCGCGCCGGGGCAAAAATTCGTTATGCTCAATCCTCCCCCCGGAACACCGGCCGAATACCAGGGACCACGCCTTATACCCGATTTAGCGGAGCGCATCAGGGAGGGTGAATTTACCCTCCCCTTCTACGCTGACCTGCCCGGTATGCCGGAGCATGAGCGAAGGGCCATCTTCGGCCTGATGGTCGGCCATGAAGGCAAGTCCCGCATCCCCGTTTATATGAACTACACACGGGCCGGCTTTGACCCGGATAAGGATATGCTCCAGGCGAATGTGCTGCCACCGGACCGGCACTCCATATGGGGTCCCTGGTGGTTTGCCATGGGCCCGCCACAATGGCGGGAGACCGGCTTTGTCAGTTGTGGCGGTGTGGTCTTCGACTGGGACCTCAGGACCAGCCTCGAGGGCCTCTATGCGGCGGGGACACAACTGGCCGGCGGCGCCAACCATGCCACCGCCACCACCACCGGGAGATACGCGGGGAGGAAGGCGGCTGCCTATGCCCGGGAAGCCGTTGAACCGGTCATCGAACGCAGGCAGGTGGATGAGGAG
The DNA here is from genome assembly GCA_964468755.1 of uncultured Dehalococcoidaceae bacterium. Classification (GTDB taxonomy): domain Bacteria; phylum Chloroflexota; class Dehalococcoidia; order Dehalococcoidales; family RBG-16-60-22; genus CAYXWH01. The sequence continues at coordinate 12,359 of CAYXWH010000007.1, read as the reverse complement.
AAAGCCCGCGTCTACGCCCCGGTACAGAGAAGCGGTACCATCGGCTGGAAGGAGCTGCAGGCAGGAATTTGCCGGATTATGCAGGACTACTGCGGCGAGTTCCGTAGCGAGGCAGTATTGAAAACGGGGCTGCGATGGCTGGACAGCATCCGGGAGAGTGAAGCCACCAGCGTTTACGCCAGAAACCCCCATGAACTGGCGCGCACCCTGGAAGTCTACTCGCGCCTTACCGTGAGCGAAATGATAATGCGCGCTTCGCTGGCCAGGAAGGCGAGTAACGCCATCCTGAACTTCAAGCGGCTTGACTATCCGGAAACGGACCCGCCGGAATGGAACAAGTTGGTCACCATCAGGCTGGAGAATGGCGAAACCAGGGTTGGGGAGCTACCGTTTTACTACTGGCTGTTACCACCAAATGCGGCTACCTATCAGGAAAACTACGCACAGCACTGCGAGCTTTAAGGTTATCGCCTTAACTGACTGATGTTTTGCCATACCCTGGCACCTGCCAGCCCGCCGGCAGGATAGCCCCGTTAAAGCCATAACATGGGAAGAGAAGACAAGGTCTATCGCAACCGGAATTTTCAGATTGCCTGCAGCGGCAGCTTCATGGGAATGATGACGGCAGCCATAATTATTCCCGCTTTCCCCAAGATGGTGCAGACGTTTGGCATAACCGAGCAGTCCATCGGACTGCTTATCAGTGCGTACACCCTGCCCGCCTTCATCTTTGCCCCGCTCGCTGGAATTATCGCCGACCGGTTAGGCAGGAAACGACTCCTCATTCCCTCTTTTTTCCTCTATGGCATACTCGGTGGCAGCTGTGCCCTGGCCCCTGATTTCAACACGCTGCTCATCCTGCGGGTATTCCACGGGATAGCCGGGGCGCCACTTATGAGCGTCAGCAGCACCATTATCGGTGATATCTTCTCCGGACAAAAGCGGGCCGAGGCTATGGGACTCAATACTACGGTTATGTACATCGGCTACATCATTTATCCCGTCCTGGGCGGCGCATTAGCTAATTTTGCCTGGAACTATTCATTTCTGCCTTTTTTGACGGCGCTACCCCTCGGAATCATGGCGCTTATCTTCTTAAACTCTCCTGAACCCAGAAGCGAGCAGAGCCTGAGAGATTATCTGGGGAATGCCCTCGGTTACCTGAAAAGCCTGAAGGTACTATGGCTCTTCATGGTTGCGGTGATAACCTATATCCTGCTCTACGGGGCTTATCTGGTCTACTTCAGTCTCCTCCTGGGCAAACGTTTCCACGCCTCTCCCCTCACCATCGGGCTATTTATCTCCGCCCTGGGACTGGTGACCGCGATAACCTCTACCCAGGCAGGCAGACTTAGTCGGAGGCTCCCGGTAGTACGGCTCATTATCGGTTCCTTTATCGTCTACGCCATCGCCATGGCTATCGTTCCGGTAATGCCCAGTCTGTGGCTGCTTATGGTACCGACACTTCTTTTTGGCATTGCCCACGGGTTAAACCTGCCCAGTCAGCGCTTCATCGCCGCGTCACTCACTCCTTTGGAGCACCGGGCCGGCTTTGTGGCTATATACGGCACAATGGTCCCGCTGGGGATGACCATCGCGCCGCTGGTGATGGGGCTGGCATTCAGCCTCACCAGTCTGAACTATACCTTTTTTATAGCCGCGGCAATTGCGGTAATAATCCCGCTTATGGCGGTAATAATCGGTACGGGAAAACTGCTTGCCGATTAATTTTCTCACCTTGCCAGACATCAAGTCCCCCGTGTCTGTCTCAGCAATGGTAACCGAAAGCACCCGCGGTTCTGATGCTATGTCCTGCCGGTAGTGTCTCAGAAATCAGGCGAGCCTGCCACCATCGACAAGGATAGTATGTCCGGTGATAAACCGGGAAGCATCCGAGGCAAGAAACAGGGCGGCACCGATTAAATCATCAATCTCACCCAATCGACCCAGTGGTAACGAAGCTTCATACTCGTCCACAAATTCCTGGTTGGTCCAGCGATGTCGATTTAGCTCGGTTTTAGTCAGCGCGGGAGCGATAGCATTGGCCCTTATACCGTAGCTACCCAGCTCCCGGGCAAGCACTCGGGTAAGCATAACCACACCTGCCTTGGAGACGGCATAGACACCCATGTGCATGTCAGTCCTGAAGGCAAACTGGGACGCTATATTGACAATGGCACCCTTCTTCCACTCCGCCATTTTCTTACCCACCGCCTGAGCAAAAAGAAAATATCCCTTGACGTTGATAGACATAACCTTGTCCCATATATCCTCAGGTAATTCGAGGAAATCATACGGAATGTCCACACCCGCATTATTCAAAAGGATATCGATGGCACCCAACTGGTCAATGACCTGCGCCACCACATTGTCGACATCAGCCTTGCGGGTAGTATCCGCCGGAATCGCTAGAGAACGTCGCCCCATTCCCCGGATCTCCTCAGCCACCCCTTCAAGAAGACCATCTTCAATAACCACGTCGCAAAGGGCTACATCGGCACCCGCCTCAGCAAAAGCCAGGGCAATCGCCCTGCCGATTCCCCGCCTGCCTCCGGTTACAACTGCCACTTTGCCTTCCAGGGAAAAATCAGGATTACTCATAACCTACCTCCTTAATTACATCACTCTTTACTTTACGGTTTTTCATTCCGGTGGTCAATCACCGGCCAGTAATAGCTCAATCCGGGCATATCCCGACGCATCGGCCACCATCCGCGGCGTTTTGAGGTAAACACACCAATACGAGCACGATTCCACGGGTCAACCAGCGGATAGGCACCAGCCTATATTCTATTTTAATTGAACAGACCTTAAAAAGTGGTAAAAAATGAGAGACAAAAGGGTAAAAATGACAGAGCAATTGGGTTACAGGATACTTCGCGGCGACTTATTTCCCGCGGGGTGGCGGCAGGCAGGACGAGACATCATCGGCAGTTATTAACCGACCAGAGAATGATTTGTTGAAGGAAATCCACCCGCATTTCCCCAGGCCATCCCGGACGGTAACTCGTAATGAGCTACACAATGGCGAAACAAACGCAGCGCGAAGAAAGGGTACGACTACTGAACACCATCGTCGTCAGTAGCTATATAGTGGCCAATGCCTGCCCTGGTGAGAATGATTTCGGGTTTACTCGGGTCGCTTTCTATTTTCTGGCGCAGTCTCCGTATATAGACCTTGATGGCGTTAATAGCCCCGGGATAATCGGCATTCCAGACTACCTCGGCAAGGGTATCGTGTGAGACTAGGCTACCCCGGTTCTGCATCAAACAATGAAGAATACGGTACTCAGTAGGCGTAAGGTAAACCTTCTTAGCATTACAGAATACCTGAGCGGTAGCCAGTTCAAGACGCAATGGGCCGCAGATCAGTGTCGCCCTGCCCTGGGCAAGTTGACGGCGCAGGTGGGCTTGCACACGGGCGATGAGCTGTAATTGCCCCACCGGCTTTACCAGATAGTCATCGGCACCAAGCTCCAGACCTTTCACGATGCTGGACTCATCGGCGGTTACCGTGAGGATAATAATGGGAACATCGCAGAACTGGCGAATTCTCTTCAACACCTCGAAACCACTGGTGTCAGGAAGCCCCAAATCGAGAATGACGACATCAACGACCTCACTCCTGACCCGCTCAACGCCTTGTCGACCCGAACCGACTGAGATAATATGCGCCTCGGGCCAGCGCATCTGGAAGGCAATGGTGAGCGCTTCCACGATATTTTCGTCGTCTTCAATAATGAGAATGTTCATAGCAGCGAATGAGTTTTCTGTTTTTTATTAAGGGGGGGCGTCAGGGGGAGCGAGAAGCTGAATTTTGCGCCATTGCCGGAACTACTCTCCACCCAAATCTGCCCTCCGTGAAGCTCTACCAGAATCTTACACAGTGCCAGTCCAAGACCGAGACCGCCATGATAATCCTTGTTTTTAATTGCCCGATAGTAAGGAGTGAACAAGCAGCGCTGTTTCTGCCGGCTAATCCCCCTTCCGGTGTCTTCAATCTCGATTAAAACATCTTTATCGGCTGTTCCAACCCGCAGGGTAATGGTTACTCCGGGTTCGGTGTATTTAAGTGCATTATTCAGCAGGTTCTGTATAATCTGACGCACCCGGCTCACGTCGCTTCTTACCAGAGGAAGTGATTCGGGCACATCCAGGACAAATGATTTGCCCTCACGCATGGCGGCTACACTGATTTCCTCAGAAATTTCACGAATAGTCGCCAGCAAATCCACCCGCTTGAGGTGAAGGTTAACCATTCCCATTTCGCCCTTAGCCAGGTCCATAAGGTCATCTATTCGGCTATTTAAGCTAGAAACGGCCCGTTTAATATTTTTTGCCAGGCTTAAATACGGCTCTTCTTCGATTTCCTCACAGAGCAGTTCGCTGGAAAACAGGGTTGCCGTTAACGGTGTCTTCAGTTCGTGAACCAGCATCCGGAAGAACTGGCCTCTCTTGGCTATCTCCCGCTCAAGGTCCCGACGTAGTTTTCGCTCACGCTGGTAAAGCTCCTTGGTTATCCGCCGATTTTTCAGCACCTGGGAGGTGATATCAACCCAGTTTGATATGTGACCCCGTATTTTCCCCTGAAACTCTAACGGCGACAGAGTTATGGCTGCCCAGAACTTTTCGCCATGAATCGTTTGAAAGACATGCTCGTACTGGTGAACCCCGCGATGCATATAGTTCGAGAGTATGATACTATAGCTGCGGTAATTTTCCTTAAGCCACCAGGGATACGGAGGTTTAATACCGATAATTTGTTCCTGGGTAAAACCGGTGAGCTCCTCAAATGCGGGATTGGCGAATCTGATTGATTTATCCGGGTTGATAACCAGCATGGGATTAACAAAATTGGCGAGCAAGTCGAAATTGAGGTAATCGCCTTCTTGCCAATCCCCCGAGGCTCTACTTCTCTCTGTGATGCAGAGACGTTCCATTGACTGAATCACCAAACCCTCCCTCTAATTCAATTATACAACATTACCAGAATAAGAGAGTGGATGACTGATATTTGGGACACCGCTTTTCCCGGCGGTGCTGTGGTCAGACTACAATACTATCAGTAATCTACCTGGAAAGGTCTCCTAATTAAAATTATAGACGGCGTTATCTCAATATGTCAAACAGAATCATGTTTGCGAAGCGGCACAGCCCCGATGGCACAAGTCATTATATATCCATGCCGTATTGAATTCTCCAGTTTTACATCGCCGGGCAATCTCAGCTATAATGATATATAGGTTCAATATTGGTCACCGCCAAACGTGATACAATGGCCTACGTTGAACGGACTGACTCTTGTGTAAGCATTCCTGGTTATCCATGTTGCATGTGCATTAACCGTATTGCCTGAATATCTTAACTCCTTATTTCCGTAATTTTAACTCATCTTTAACCACGGATAGTATAAAATATTATATAGGATAACCTTCTCCTTGTCGATGGTAAACCGTCATAAACAAATCCTATCGGTAAAAAGTGACCGAATTAAATAGGCGCCGGAATAGGCTTGAGTTGTAGTTAAGCAGCCTGACGATTACGAAACAAGAAGATTATCTTCCACGACCGCTACTGCCTGGTGACTGTGTGACTTTTACCGCATGCGCCGGGGGCGAGTAGTTGTTGCCCGTGGTCGTTGAAATGCCGGGAGAAAGCAAAGACCGGTGAAACAGGGGTGATAGATAGTAAATCAGGGCAATAGCTTCTGTCATGATGTAAGTTGCATTATATTGATAAGTAAGAACTGGCTTGATTAAAAATATTTTGTGGAGAGGTGAGCGGTTCTATGGCATATAAAGTTATTTTAACCCTGGATGTTGGCCCCACTGACAAGGAAGAAGCGATGCTGGGAGAAGTGGGCGCCGAGCTGGTCAAGTCCTACTGGACGACTGAAGAGGATCTGGTGAAAGTCTGCCATGATCCTGACGTCGTTGCCATACTGATCGGCCCCAATGCCGACATCACCAAACGAGTGATAGACGCCGCGCCCAATCTCAAGATACTCAGTCGGATGGGAATAGGTATCAATAATATTGACATTGCGGCGGCAACCGCACGCGGTATTCCGGTCTCGGTGATACTTGACTACTGTATCAGTGAGGTAGCTGACCACGCCATGGCTTTTATACTGGCTTTTGCTCGTCGCATACTACCGCTCGACAGGACAGTCAAGGCTGGAAACTGGACACCGCAAAAATCGGACATTCCCAAGGCTCGTACCCCCATGTCCCGGCTAAGTGCGGTAACCCTGGGGGTGTTCGGCATGGGCAGAATCGGAAGCTCGCTGGTCACCAAGGCGAAAGCCTTCGGCATGACCGTCATTGTCCATGACCCATACCTGGATAAAGAGGGGGCGGATAAGCTGGGAGTGGTGCTGGTTGATTTCGACCGATTGCTTGCCGATTCCGATTTTATTTCCCTCCATGCCCCGCTTACCAATGACACCAAACACCGGTTTAACCTGGAAACTTTTAAAAAGATGAAGCGCACTGCCTACCTGATAAACAACGCGCGTGGCGGTCTGGTGGATGAGTCGGCGCTCTATACCGCCCTTAAAGAAGGCTACATCGCCGGAGCCGGTCTGGATGTAACTGACCCGGAACCGCCCCAGGCCGATAACCCGCTACTGAAACTGGACAACGCTCTGATAACCGGTCACGCCTCCTGGTACTCTGCGGAAGCCGTAGCCGAGCTGCGTGAGAAGAGCGTGGCAGCTGTAGTCGAGGTGCTTAACGGCGGCTGGCCGAAGTGGCTGGCCAACCCCGAAGTGAAAAGAGATAAATAACTGCTGGCAATACCATCGTTAAGGCGAAGTCAGCACAGCGATAACAAGCAATAATAGATGAGGAGGTTGTTACACTTATGACTGCAAAAAATGAACCTTGGAAGACCGAAAACTGGTTTGTCAGTCCCTGGAATTACCTGCCGGAGGTAACCAAGGATTTTACTCCGCCAAAGCAGGTGAGAATCCATGACATAACCCTCCGTGACGGCGAGCAGCAAGCCGGGGTTGTCCTCACCAAGGATGATAAAATACGAATCGCCGAAAAGCTTGCCGAGGTGGGAGTACACCGCATTGAGGCCGGCATGCCGGCGACATCGGCATCCGATGAGGCGGCTATCCGGGAAATTGTCAAACGCAACCTGGGTCCGGAGATATTCTGTTTCTCACGCTGCATGGTGGATGATGTTAAAAGGGCCGCTGACTGCGGGGTTAAAGGTATTGTTATGGAAATCCCCTCCAGCGAGCACCTGATAAAGTATGCCTACCAGTGGCCAATGGAGAAGGCGATTGACCTGTCCATCAAGTCAACCAACGCCGCCAAGGAAATGGGATTGTATACGTCTTACTTCACCATTGACGCCACCCGGGCCGACATGGACTGGCTTCTCAATCTTATCGAAAAGGTTGCCACTGAGGGACACATGGATGCCTTAACCCTTGTTGATACCTTTGGGGTGCTCTCACCGCATGGCGCCAGTTACTTTACCAGAAAGGTGAAGGAGAGAATCAACAAGCCTCTGGAAATCCACTTTCATGCCGATTTCGGACTATCCGTAGCCAATACCATAGCCGCCGTGCTTGCTGGCGCCGAGGTAATACACTCCACTGTTACCGGCATCGGTGAACGGGCAGGCAATACCCCTATGGAAGAGACAGTAATGGCCCTGTTAACCCTGTACGGCATCGATGTTGGTATCAAATACGAAAAATTAAACGAGCTTTCCGACCTGGTGATAAAGCTTAGCGGAACCCAGATACCGGCCAACCGGCCATTCGTGGGCGATATGGCATATGACATTGAGTCTGGTATCCTCACCGGCTGGTACAAGAACACCTTTGAACAGTATCCCACCGAGGTGTTCCCGGTCCACCCCGACTTTGTCGGCCATCGAGCACCACAGATACTAATGGGCAAATACAGCGGGCTGGACAACCTTATCGTATGGACCAAGAAACTGGGAATTGAACTGAGTACTGACGAAGGGAGAGAGGTACTGACACAGGTTAAATCAATGTCACACGACCTCAAACGAGTGCTGACCGAGGACGAGTTCCGCAAAATCGTTGCCAGCGTCAAATCTTAGAGTGCCACATAGAATATAGAATAAAGAAAGTCTCGCGCATCAGAAAGGAGCGCCCATGGCAGTTACATTGCAAAAAAAGGAAATAGATACCGATGTTCTCATAGTTGGTAGCGGTGCCGCCGGGACCATGGCGGCCATCAAGGCAATGGCGGAGGGTGCCAGGGTGCTTGTTGTAACCAAGGGGCCGTTTGCCTCGGGCAATTCATCCATAGCCCTGGCCGGTTATGGCGCGGCGCTCGGTCACGCCGACCCCAGGGACAATCCACAGGTCCACTTTCAAGATGCGATAAAAACCGGACAGGGGCTATGCAATGAGAAGCTGGTCAAGATCTGGACCGCCAAAGTAGTCGAAATGACTCTGGAGATGGACAGATGGGGTATCGATCTCGTCAGGGACGGTGAAAAATTTGACCAGCGTCCCTGGGAGGGCCATACCTATCCCCGCATGCTCCACCACCACATGACGACCGGAAAGGCGGTGATGGACTGCCTGGCTCATAAGAGCCGGGAGATGGGGATTCAGTCCCTGCAGCATACCATAGTGGGCGGCCTGCTCAAACATCGTGATGCGGTGGTGGGCGCCTGGGGAATAAACTACCAGACCGGTGAACTGAGCATTATCAGGGCAAAAGCGGTTATCCTGGCAACCGGAGGCCTGGGGCACCTGTTCCCCGTAACGGATAATGTCAAGACGGTAACCGGTGAGGGGTACACGCTGGGATTCCGGGCCGGGGCGGAGCTGATAGGGATGGAATTTTGCCACTTCCTGCCCACCCCGTGCTACCCCCCTAAACTAAAGGTAGGGCATGTATTTCTGGGGACTATCTTCGGCCTGATAGACAACGGGGCACGACTGTATAACGGTGTCGGGGAGCGGTTTATGAAACGGCACTACCCGGAGGTGGGGGATGCGGAGCGAGGCGGCGAACGGCTCACCCGGGCTATCGGCCTTGAAATATACGAGGGGAGGAGCACTCCTCATGGCGGCGTTTACCTTGATGTGTCCGACGTTCCACCGGAAAAGCAGAAAACGGAATTCGCCAAAATCTGGGAAAACGCCGCCCGTGCCGGGGTAGACCTCAGTTGCCAGCCGATAGAGCTCACCACCAACCCGCACGACATGGTAGGCGGGGTGAAAATCGATGAGGAGGCAAGGACAGGGGTACCGGGACTATTTGCTGCCGGTGAGGCTGCCGGCGGAGCCCACGGTGCCAGCCGCTTTGGCGGGTCAGCCGTGGCGGATGCGCTCTCTTTTGGGGCTATTGCCGGGCAAAATGCCGCTCTTGATTCCAAACAGGTAGACAAACCTTCTCCCATCGATGAAACCATGCTTACAGCGGTAGAACAGGACATTAGAAACCTGCTTTCCCGGGAGAAGGGCACCGAACCATCAGCAGTAAAACGACGTATCCAGTCGATAGCCTACGATTATCTGAACGTGGGGAGGGACGAACCAGGATTGCGTAAGGCCCTGCAGGAGCTGGAGCAGATTGAAAATACACTGTTACCACAGCTGTCAGCAGGGGGAGAAGACGCTGCCCAGAGTGCCATGAAGCTACGGGAGGCAATAGAGGTGAACGGGCAGCTGGAACTGGCGAAAATCATGGCTACGGCTTCACTCCAGCGCCAGGAAAGCCGCGGAGGGTATTTCGGAGGACATTACCGCAGCGACTATCCCCATCAGGATGATGAGAACTGGCTGAAGAATATCGTTTTGAAGCGAGGACCGGACGGGACCATAACCTATTATACCGAGCCACCGGTAAAAGAAGACTGATTTCTTTGCTGTCGGCTTTATATAGTAGGATTGCATTGAAATGAGCTGGAGCAGTCTGAAGATTCAAGATATAAGGGGTTTCGTCATGGTTTCTCACCCCGGATGATCTGGCTGTCAGTTCATACTCTGCAATCGCATAGTAATTCGTATACTTTACTTCTACCATGGAGTACGAGCAAGTACTGAGTGTATCCTCATCTTTCTTGTAATAGTGCCCCGTTTACACTAACGATTTACGATTTAGAAGATTCTACTTTTAAATGGTCGCCCGATTTACGGGAGGTTGAGGAGATTTTGTCCCGCTTACTCCAGGTAGAGCCGCACTGGATACACTCAGCATAGACACCGTATTCATCACGTTCCAAAGAGAGGTCTCCCCCGCATCTCTTGCACGCTTTAGTTATGATTAGACAGCCCATGTTCTTCTCTTTTCATGCATGATGATATCGGTATTAAAAATCCTGTCCCGGTAATAGCAACCTGTACATACCACAATACCGGCAACGCTCATGGAGTCGAGGTATCTTGTAAAGCCCCTTTCTGCCACAGCAGGGGCAAAACCCAAACCGCAGCCCATTACCCTTACCGTTACTCACTTTTTTAGTTAAAGGGTGAGTTTCCACAACAATGACCATCCATAGCTTTGGTTAGCTTTCAAGATAGCCCAAATTTCTACAAGGCACCGCTTTCTTGAAATGTGCAGTTACGGGCGAGTTAATGTTTTCAACTTTTCTTCGGGATGCTCTCGACACCTGCGCTACCCACTTACCATTAATAAGCCTGTAGGTTATCCCGTCTATGACCTGTTTCGTGTAAAATTCTATAGTATCCTTTTCTGGCATCCCGTCCTTTTCCATCAGATAGAATGAGGGGATATATTTCTGATAATTCCCGTAACAGGATGGAATATACCGCTGAAATGTCGGGTTATCTCTGCCAAAGTCCTCATTATCCATTTTCTCCCTCCACATTGTTTCTTTACATCACCATAATTTGTTATGAAAGATTAACATCTATAAGTTCTTAGTAAATCATCCAATAGTGCCATTTGCTATAATACTTATAGATATTAATTTAATACTTATGGATGGCAGACAATAATCATACTGTTATGTATGTCGGCAGACAGAATTAATTAGAGATAGTACAGAGATACACTGAGTCAGTGTTGAACATGAATATTTTGAATTGGTATATCCGGTATCGGTTGACACTAATCATGATTTACCAATTTGGGAATTTGACGTTGTATCTATCCCCAAAGATAACGAAAAGTTGATAGTTTTTGAGAATGACATTAAACATGGGGCAAGACTTCTCTCCTTCTACCCAGCCTAAACCTCGCTTGCATTCTCTATGTGTCGTGATTGGGTCGTTCTTATTATTGACAACCAGTGTTTTTTAGTTTAATACCAAATTAACGCTAATATTATGGCTATAGTCTGTGCGTGTTCTGGTAATGGTAAAGGCCTTCGGTTCCTGTCACATTGCTGGTTGGTCAAATATATCCCAGGCTATTATCCTCCTAGTCCTACCCCCAGGGGCTCCCATCATCGGTCAGATGGAATTGGTAATACGTTTGGATTGCGGGACACGATGAATAACCTTATCAGTATTAGCCGTCCACTTGACCGATGGGCTTGAAAAATTAAAAATGGATGCTACAGCGGTTCTTCTGTCGGTTATGGAGAGCAGGGATGCCCTACAAACGAAATATAAGAGACACGGTGGCTAAAAGATCAACCTTAATGTTTTTGCCGCTGCTAATAGAGACAGCGGGTTAGCTCCGAAGCTACTTTCCCGGTTCGATACTAAACTCCACTTTCGCCCTCATTCCTTTGAGGATTTCACTGCCAACAGTAGCGGATACCTATCAAGATACGAGAATGTATCAATTGAGATAGCTAAACATATTATTATAAAGACATGGCACCAATTGGATAAGGATGTAAGAACAGCGAGGGGAATGGCAAGGAAGCTAAGAGGGGCTACCACTGTTGACATTGATCGAGTAGTTCGATTTCTGAGGAAGTATAGCAGACTAGGAACAGTCACATCGAAGTGCTAACCGTAACCCACCCCACGCGCCAAAAATAACAAGGATGAAGTCTGTGACGTCGTCCTTTAGTACCAATCACTGCTAATGATTATTATTGGTGAGCATTGAGTCCCCTTATTATTGATTACACCCAACTCAGATTTTCAAATCAATAAAGTTTTTTATCATCGACTTGTAAGAACCTGTTTTGAACTTCTGTGCCTAAGCCCAGACGCCACCCATGGTCGGGCGGCAAATCCGACTTATCCAACAATCTTCTCTCTTGTTGGGCACTAGGCATGGTAAACCCCTGAATATCCGCTAGTGAATACCACACTGTTCGATGAAAAGCTCAACATGCCCTGTTTCTTTGGGCTGAGTACTAGCCAAGCTTCGTATTCCGTATACCAGTTTACCCTCCTAAAGGCCGCAATGCTGCCGGTAATTTTCTTC
>CAYXWH010000006.1:37337-47313 GCA_964468755.1 uncultured Dehalococcoidaceae bacterium | reverse complement strand
GGGGCACCTGGACTTCCGGAGTGTCTTCAATGCTCACTATCTTGGCATCGGGCGGTATGAAGGTGGCCAGGGCATTCATCAGGGTGGTCTTCCCGGAAGCGGTTTCCCCGGACACCCAGACATTCATCTGCTCCTGAATAACGATGGAAAGATAGGAGGCTATCTCACAGTTAAGGGTACCCATCTGGATGAGGTCGGCTACGCTCATGGGTACTTTGGAGAACTTGCGGATGGTGAAATTGCTTCCCCGCTTGGACACATCAGTGCCATAGACGATGTTGATACGGGAACCGTCCGGCAACGTGGCATCAACGCAGGGATTACGGAAGGTGACCGGGTGCTTTATCCCCTCCGCCAGCTGGATGACGAACTTGTCCAGTTCATCGTGCGTTTTGAAGGTTATGGATGCGGTAAGTGCCGAGAATATTTTATGTTCCACAAAGATATTGCCCAGACCGGAGCAGGATATATCTTCGATATTGGGGTCAGCAATCAACGGCTGCAACACGCCCAGCCCTTCAAGCTTGCGCCGTAACAGGTAACGAAGCGCAGAATACTGAACGGTGGTTACCGTCAGCCGGTCCTTTCTTGTCCCGTTGCCCTTCCAGAACCTGAGCCTACCAGCAGCAACGGCATAGGATAGCATTCCATCACCATTGTCGTCATGGATGACCACCAGCCGGTCAACGATTCTCATTATTATGTCAAATCGTTTATGCGGGTCAGTTTCCTCTTCCAGCTCATCCACATAATCGGAAATCTGTTCCTCCAGCTTTTCGAAAATTCCATCCAGCTGCTCGGAAAGGCTCGGTTCCACCGGAATATAGAAATCCCGCATATCCTCCAGGTTGGCCAGAATGTGGATAAATACCCCGTCGTCAACGGGATAGAGCAAATTACGGTTCGTTATCCCCCGCATGCCCCGGTTAAGGTGCTCGTGGTACTCAGGCACATCGATACCAGCCTTGGACAACGAACGGAGATACTGCAGCAGGTGCAGGTTCCGCTGACACACTTCCTGGAGGTGAGCGGGAAGCATGTGGTACACAGAGCAGTCAGCAAGTCTCCGGCCGCACTCATGCCCGCACTCCCGGGGACATGTCTCAAGTTGAAACGGCAAGCTGTTCACCTTAACCCCCTACACCCTCGCCTTGGACAGCGGTATGATGCGCATGCCACTCTTGGGCTCTATTTCAAAACTCACGGCATCTCCGGTACGCCGCTCAGCACCTCGTACCTTGAGCACTTCCATTATTTTCACCAGTCGGTCGCCCATCTGCTCCAGTCTGATTCTCAAATGGGCATCACACAGCGAGCGGGTACGTGAGAGGACTTCTTCATCAAAGGCATACGAGTGCGCCACCAGGACAATAGACCTTCCCAGGTCGCAAAGGTCCTTGCAGGCTGAGAAGAAATCGACAATGGACACCGGGTTACTGTGCGCCACCAGCAACGTGATGGAGTCAACCAGTATCAGCCCAAATTGACGTGGTAGACTGGCGAAATGCTTTTTCAGGAAATGGAATGGTTTTTCGGTATCCGCCAGGTCTCTGCGCAGGGTAAGCGGATAGATCTGAAAATGGTCAGTCAGAAAGTAATCCAGCGTGTATAAAGAGAGGGAGTCCATCTGGGCAATCAGACTCCTCACGGTATTCTCGGTGGTATAGTAGGCGACACTGATACCAGCCGAGCGCAGCGCACCGTGAGCCAGGTGCTGGCAGAGCACGCTCTTCCCGGCGTCTGAGTGTCCCTCAATAAGGCCCAGAGAGCCAAGGGGAATACCCCCGCCCATTTTGTCATCAACTTCCCGTACCCCGGTCAGGATAACATTCTTTTTATCGGTCACTACCGTCATGACGCATCGCCTCCAATCAACAGCTTGATTCGTCCCGCCGCCGGAGATTATTTTACAGAGTTGTCCTGGTCTTCTTCCGATTTCAAATCGATATCAAGCCCGCCGATACTGAATTCTTTTTCGGTATTATCAGCTAAGCGCATCACCAGCTTCAGTCGGGCTGACGCACCCTCTTCCGACAGCACCGGTTTACTCACCGGCTTCTTTCGCTTCACTTTATTCTTGTTCCTCCCGGGCATATTGAAACCGCTACTCTCCACGTCCGCGGCCGGTTTCATCTCAGGACCGGGCACCTTATCCCCCATTGACTGCCTTGCCCCGGTGCTTTTCGCTGGTGACTTCCGGTTATCATGGCCGTCCCGGCACGATGCCACCAGGGGAGTAAAAGCCACTGCACCGCTGCTGAGAATCCCGTGAAGCTCCATAATCAATCGGCACCATACTTCGGCATCCGTCTGGCACGGTTGGCTCCATTCCCCGGCTGTCTCCGGTGATAACGCCGCGCCCGTCTTATCATCAGTTGCCGGCATCCTGTCTGAGTCAGCACCGGTCAATGACGCTGCATCCGCGCTCCCGGCGGTCGCTGCCCCAGGTCCTTCCTGAACGAGAACCGTCCGGGGCGCTATGATCCCGGCAAGGTACAGAATCACTTCCCGTACTTCAGCAGGCAGATGACCCCCGATGCGGTACACATCCAGGAAAGCATGAAGCTGCTCTTTCCCTATTTCCCGTTTGGCGACGGAGACCCACCGTATCAGGTTGGTCAGCGGATTTACCTGCGAGGTTGGGAGGAGCCGGGCCATCCCCTGCCATTCTTTACCGGCAGTTCCCGGATCACTGCTGATGAACCGCTCAGGCTCTTCCGCCTTATATCCGGTCTCGCCGGAAAACCTCAGCGGGTACCAGTATTCTCTCCAGGGAAGGTGAGGCTCCTTTCCTGCCTCAGCCATGACGGACTGAGGAACGGAGGCAACGTCGTTGTGGTATACGGGCGGCGCTTCTTTCGGCTCAGCCGGCGGCGGTGATACCGGCTGGCTACCGGTATACTGGTTTACGGCGCCGGTTACCGTTACCAGGTGCTCATCAGGCTTCTGTTTATCCAAATTTTCTTCTTCCTGCATCGCCGGTAGATTAAGGTCAACCAGGAAATCCCTGACGTTTGCCAGCGTTTGTTTCAATTCACCTTTCAATAGCTTGAACTCATCTTCCATGGTCTGAATTCTCTCATCGATAGCCATAGCAGCAACCCCCTATTCAAAATTATGCAGTTCGGGCAGCCTTTCCTCATTGAACTCGCTGCGGAGTGGGGTATTCGCTTCCATAAGAAAGCTTCGGATATCCAGAAGAATCTGCCGAAATTCCTGATTGGTCGCCTGGAATTCTTCCTCCAGTGCTCTTAGTCTTTCTTCCTGCTCCATATCTTCCCTCACATTTGAACAGAGTTGAATAAAATACCGGCCAGTGATGGTAGTCCCAACAGGCTGACACCGGTAATGCCAGCGGTAATTCCCAGATTATAGAGAACCTTGTACCGGCTCCCGCCATCAGCTATGCTGGGCGCTATCGCATCGGAAACGGTAAACACGATAACCAGCGGCATCAGCATGGTGCGCAGCAGCTCCAGACCCTGGAAATTGAATGAAGTTAAGCCGGTTGCCGCGACCGAGCCGGATATATTGGGCATCTCCCGGGTAGCCTCATATAACATGTTGCCGAAGATTGCCATGACCTCGGTAATAAATACTAAAAGGGCAACCACCGAAGCATGCATCGTAATACACAGCCAGCGAAAGGGCGAAGAGACTGTCTTTCGCTTTGACCGGAGCACCGAAATCTTACTGGCAAACAGCGAGGCGCGGTAACCGGCCTGCTGGGGGTCCCCGCCCAGGTCAATAGCATCATAGAACATACCAACACTCCGATTGGTCAGTTCACTGCCGGTTTCCTTAATAAATTCGCGCCAGCACAGTCTGGTTCCAAGACCGAAATAAAGCCGTGCATGAAGTCGCTTGACCTCCCGCCGGAGAACCGCTATGGCATCAAGATCGATTCTTCCCAGGGCTTCCTTTACCGTGGTGCCAATCGCCGCGCAGACGCCACCAAGCGAACCCAGGAAAGAGCCTACCTCACTGTCCCGTTGCGCAACTTTTTTATCGTCCAGAACACTCACCCACCCAACCGGAAAGAGCGCAGCGGCGGCGGCAATCATACCCCACCCCAGATTTGTTCCCCTCATCACTAGCACGGCACAAACGGCTACTCCGATGGGCATAATCATACGGAACATCTTCCGGGTCAGCCTTTGCTCCCTGGAACCCGCCTGGCGCACAACCACAACCTCCCGCGGCGACATGAGGTAAATGAGCCAGACTCCAAGAGCCGTGGTCATTAGAGAAACCACCACCAGTCCCAGGATAAAGGCGGTATCAATTTCCCATACCAAGGTTGACACGATACCGATGATAATAATCAGTACCGCGGAAAGGATGAGAGAGACGTACGCGTCTGTCCACATTTTCATGGATTCAATCTTGCTCCCATAATCACTATCGTACGCCTTCGCCTGGGCCTCGGCTTCTCTGGATAAAAAGTCGGCTTCAGGTTCACCGGAGGAGAGGGAACTGGAAAAGCGGAGCAGCAAACCCTTTACCTCTTCCTCCCTGGTGGATTCCCCAACCACGCGGCAGGCTTTCGCATAGTCATACTTTAGCCGGCGGCACATAAGCTCGACCCTTTTGAAGTACTCTGCCGAAGCGCAGGGCAGCTCGGCGGAACGTTCGAAAATCTGTTTACGGGGTACACCGGCCGCAGCGATAACCGACATATAGGAAAGCTGGTAGAGCAGGTCAAAATGCAGCGTGCTCTTCCCGCCTACATTTTTGGCGGCTGGTCGCCTCTTTTGTTCCAGGAACTTACTTTTCAATTCAGCCAGCATCAAGTCTGTTTCCTTCCATCCTCCAGAGTAAGTGACCGGTAACGACTACGGCTGGTGGGTGAAGGCACCAGAGGCAGTTATGCCGCTGGGCGTAGCCAGAATCACCTGATTGGTAGTATTATCACCCACCGCTGGATTGAGCTTTGCCTCAACCCTCATTTCCTCGCCGGGGTTCAGTATGCCAACTTCCAGGGTTTCCGGCTGCCCATTGAGGTAGATTCCTGTCTTCGTCCACTCATTATCACTCACGGCAGCTTCGGTATACGGGAGCCATATCACGTGGCAATTGTCACCTCCATCACGGTACTGGACAATAACATCCCATTTGCTGAAATCATTCAGCTTGGTCTGCCCGTTATTGGTAAGTGTCACGTATAACATGGTACCGGTAACACTGGTATTGGCAGTGACCGGAGACAGCTCCGTTCTCAGCATTTCCTCAGCTCTGCCACCCAGGTCCTGTAATGCCTTTGAGGTACTATCAACCGATACGAGAAAGCCCTGGGACATTGTCATCCCACCGACCAGTATCAAGGCTATACATATTAAAGAAACGATGGCTGTCTCCATAGATTGCTCCCTGGCTACATACTGAAAAAGTATTCGTCAGCTACGCCGTTGGGTATCACCATTTTGACAAAGTACGTCCCGGCTCCAGGGTCAGACTCATAAGAAACGGTGATTTTCAGCGTGGCGCCGCTTTTCCATTCGGTATCATTCTCAATAGTGTATGCCCAGCGAGGGTAACCGCCGCCGGCGTCATCAGCATGGGGTATGCGGGAGAACTCACCTTCCTGACCAAAAAAGAGGTCACTCTGTTCAATGGAAAGGATTCGCGACGTGCCCACATTCTTTACCCAGACATACACAGTCTTACGGTCGGACGAATTTGATGCGTGTATAATATTAATCTGGCTTTTCATCCGGTCATCAATTTTTTCCGCCATGCTTACCATAGCCTGGCTGGAACGGTTCACTGCTGGATAGACACTATTGAAAACAAACATGATACAAATCACCCCGGCGACAATAAGTAAAGCTGTAGTTATGGCCTTGTCCACAAAAGACCTCCGTTATCCATGCATAGCAATGAACCTTATAACCGCTTACCATCCCATCTCCTACAGCTTCTTACGCTGAGATTCAGCGGGTGGGGGTAGCCAAACCACCCCCCACCCATAATCAATTCTTAGCCTTAATGGAGGTCCATTACCGTATCCAGATAGGCCGGCGTGGTACGCTGGATGGTCAGTACCGCTCCTTTGGCAGCCTTTATCTCTAACGTTAAGGTGTGGTCAGTAGTTATATAGTAGCTGCCCAGGAATCCGTCCGCTTGATTACCGTTAGACCAGATCGAGCTATCATAGTCATGAAACCAGACGGTGATTACCGCCTTCTCGTTGGTCTCCATATAGTAGTCATCGTTATTTTTACCTACCCAGCTGAGCGTCCACGGGCAATCAGCCATGGTCAGGCCGGAATCACTAAAAGCGATAGTAGCCGGATTTTCCAGCCCGCTGGGAACCAGCGCACCGCCGGCCAGCGCATACGGCGGGGTAAGGTCTATCGCTTCACCGCCGGCCATGGCATTTTTTACCGTGATTTCCATCTTGCCCACACTGCTACTGATATTGGCGTCACCTTTATAGGCAACCACTGACCCCACCTGTTCCATGGTGCTCTGCGTCTCCTCCAGTCCGGCATAGATTGCCTGCTGGCTCTTCTGTGTGGAGAACAGGCCGGCGGAGAGTGCTGTATAGGCAAACACTGCGGCTACCACCACGAAGGCTATCAGGATTATCGCCGTCTCCAGCCCGGTTATTCCCTTTTCTCCCCGGCGTACTGTAATCAACTTCCGAGTCATCTTGACTTTCCTCCTTCCATACTGTTTCCGGTCAGCAAAAGTGTCACTGCCAGTTGACTACCGGGACACACCTTGCCTGTCGCTCGCTGCCCCGGTAGAACACGGCTAATTCAGATTTATGACACTGTCAATGTAGGCGGGTGTGATCCGTTCAAAGGCAAGCACCGCACCCACCGGTGACTTGACCTCAATGGCAAAGCTCTTGCTGACCGTGAGGTCAGGGTTAAGGGCATTAACCAGATTACCTCCGGATTGAGACGCGGTGTCATTCCCGATGATAATCTGGAACTTCTCGTTTAATTCCAGCAGGTCATCGTCGTCGGCGTTCCCCAACTTGGTAATGGTCCAGTAAAGGTCTTCCACACGCTGGTCCTGGTCAATGTAGGAGATTACTACCACATTGTTGCTGGTGGAGTCGGCAATCCCGGTATTGTCTGAATCTGCCACGGGCGCGGTAAAGTTAATCGGCTCGCCACCCAGGGCATTGCACACCGTAAAGGTAATCTGGCTGAGATAACCGTTGACACCGGTATTCTCCGCCTTGGCAATAACGCTGCCCTTGACTTCCAGAGTGCTCTGGGCTTCTTCCAGCCCGGAATAAATCGCCTCCTGGCTCTTCTGAGTAGAGAACAGACCGGCCGAGAGCACGGTATAGGCGAACACCGCCGCTACTACCACGAAGGCTATAAGGATTATCGCCGTCTCCAGCCCGGTTATCCCTTTTTCTCCCCGGCTACCCCGGCTCACTATGTTCTTTAGCATTTTACTGCCTCCTTCCTTTTTCGGATTTCTGATTTCAATCGGCTTACTCATTTGCCCTTATCTCCTTAGTTCAGCCTGCTGACATCCCGAACTCTCATCGGCATGGTACGTTCTATCGCCAGCACTGCACCCTGAGGAGGCTTCACCTCAATGGTAAAGGTATGATTGGAGGCTACTTTCTTGTTATGGTCAAGCAGTCCGGCATTATTGTTCACATAGGTAAGGTCAATGGTAATCTGGCACTTTTCGTTCATCTCCAGAAGGGAATCACCATCATCCTGACCGATAGATGTTCTCGTCCAGGCAAGGTCAGTAACCTGGTTGTAACTGTCACTATAGGAGACCACTACCTTGTGGTTTCTGGTTGACTCATCACTGATAATGCCATCACCATCCACGTCAGTGGTAGCGGTGAAATCAACCGCTTCACCACCCAGGGCATTGCCCAGAGTCAGTACCACCTGGTTGGCATAGGCGAGCATGGGGTCATTGTTGTCACTGAAGTTCGCTTCTGTTTCGAGAATGTCCAGATAGAAGGTACCCTCGGCATCAGTGCTCAACGAAACACCGTAGTAGGCGGCGCTGTCATCATTGCCACCGCTCAGGGTAACGGTGTGTTTTTCCCAGTCAGTACCGGCGGTATCAATGACATACGATTCGGTTGATGTACTGTTAAGATCGGAGCTAGTAGCCAGGTGGAAGGTGAGGTTACCAT
This sequence comes from uncultured Dehalococcoidaceae bacterium, assembly GCA_964468755.1. Classification (GTDB taxonomy): domain Bacteria; phylum Chloroflexota; class Dehalococcoidia; order Dehalococcoidales; family RBG-16-60-22; genus CAYXWH01. Next base: position 39,182 of record CAYXWH010000006.1, on the reverse strand, counting down.
CCAGGGCGGCATCAGCCTTTATCCAGAAGACTATGGTATCGTCGTTGGACCAGTCCTTGGTCTTCATGGCATGGTAGACCGGCTCATCATCCTGAGCCATGGCGGCACCGATAACACACTTGATACTGCCGACACCCTCCATCTTCTCCGTTGTTTCCCTGGTCACGGTAGCATCGGTATCATCTACCCACCCCAACGGATAGTCACAGCTGCTCAGAATGACCTCTTCACTGCTATAGCTGGCGACATCATCAAACCTTACATTATCCAGGTAGAAGGTACCCTCAGCATCAGTGCTCAAGGAAATACCGTAGTAGGCGGCGGCATCATCATTGCCACCGCTGAGGTCAAACGAATGCTTCTCCCAGTTGGTCCCGGTACAGGTTACTACGTAACTTTCGGTCTGGGTACCGCTGAGATCAGTCCCGGTGGCCAGATAGAAGGTAACATTACCGCTCACGTTGCTGTCGGCTTTTATCCAGAAGCTCACTGTATCACCGTTAGTCAAATCCATACTCTCCATGGCATGGTAGACAAGCTCATCGCCAACAGTGGCTGCGGCCTGAATATCACACTGCAGGCTGGCGCTACCCTCCATCTTGGTCGAGCTATTCCGGGTCACGGTGGCATCAGTATCGGCTACCCACCCCAGCGGGTAATCACAATCGTTCAATTCAGCAACGCCGTTGGCAACCACCCCTCCCTTGGGCTCTATGGTGCTCTGGGCTTCCTCCAATCCCCCATATACTGCCTCCTGGCTCTTCTGGGTGGAAAACAGCCCCGCCGAAAGCACGGTATAGGCGAATACGGAGGCTACTACCACAAAGGCAATAAGGATTATCGCCGTCTCCAGCCCGGTTATTCCCTTTTCACACCTCTTTATGTGTGGTAAAAGCTTTTTTGGCATTTTCATCCTCCTCTTGCTAGTGTTACCACCAATTAACCATCTTTCTGAAATTCATTTACTACCGGCGTCTCCCACCACCTCCTTTCCGTTCCTGTCCCTGGTATACCTATAGCTAGCTTGCTTCATGGCTGCATACTATCCCTGACCTCCTCAGTACAGATTGACCAGCTCGGTAACCCTGCCCGGAAGCGTTCGCTCTATGGCAAGCACCGCCCCTTTCGACGGCTTCACCTCCAGCAGGAAACGCTTGTAGGCACCGAGCTTCTCCGCCTCAGATGAGGCGTTATCGGTAACTACGGAAAGGTCAACTATAATTTGGAACAGTTCATTTTCATCAAGCAGGTTGTCCTGATTGATGGCGACCAGCTTGTTAATCGTCCAGTTTACCGTAGGATATTGGTTGTAGGCATCACTATATGAAATGATGATTTTGTTGGTACCGTTGTCGGTCCCGGTGAAATCGATCGGCTCACCCCCGGAAACACTGCTCACCGTCATATAGATGTATTTGGCGTAGCCGCCCACCATCTCGGCGAGAACATGGCCTCTAAGCTCCATGCTGCCGCTGCTCTCCTCAAGTCCCTGGTGGACCGCTTCTTTCGCCTTCTGAGAAGAAAAGAGCCCCGCGGACATAACTACGTACGCGAACACCGAGGCAACCATAACGAAGGCAATGAGTATGATTGCCGTTTCCAGCCCTGTGATGCCTCTCTGGTTCTTTGTTACCATTGTCACCAGCCTGCCTTTCGTTTCCAACCGGGCTTACAGCCAGGCGCCTTTTACTCTAACAACTACATCACCTGCGGGATATCAGGCTGGGTTCCATTTCAATGCATGTTTTTAACTAAATGCCGTCTGTTAGCCAGCGCCCAGTTTTTTGGCACAATATGCCGTCGATATTTGGTACTTAAAGCCCACTGCACAGCTACTGATATGTG
>CAYXWH010000006.1:0-37327 GCA_964468755.1 uncultured Dehalococcoidaceae bacterium | reverse complement strand
CATGATAGTTACTCGGTGCCTGTAAGCCGGCCTCAATAACACCGCTACCAGCTAAACCTGCCGCCGACTGCCGGGAAGGCCGACAACAAGGCAACCACCAGCGAAGCAAGATTTCAGGGAGGAAAAGAAATGCCGGACATAACAACCAAGGCAGTGACTATATATGTTGCCGAGGAAGTGGAAATATACCGGGAGGCATATAAGTCAATGTTTACCCCGGAAAGCAACTACCACCTTCTGGGAATCTCCGACAGTAAAGACCTGCCGGCACTCATACACCGCATCTCGACACTCAGCCCCAAGGTGCTGCTACTGGGTACGAGATGTCTCAATGAAGATATTATCACCGAACTGACCCGGATCCGCGCCGATATTCCTCATACCGGTGTTGTTCTGCTGCTGTTGACCTATGATGCTGACCGGCTCCAGCAGCTACGCGGACTGGCATCCCGGGGACAGGCAGGTATGGCTGTCTTTCTTCGTCAGTCTCTGGAGCGTACCGACCAGCTCTGCGGAATTATTAATTCCGTCAATGAAGGTCACGTGATTCTTGACCCGGCACTGGCCGGTCTCCTGTTTGCCGAAAAAATGGAGCACCCGTATTTAAAGGAACTGACCACCCGGGAACTGGAGGTGCTCAATCTGATAGCCAGCGGATATACCAACGGGTCAATCGCCGAAGCACTCTGCATCGATATCCGGACAGTACAACGGCACATCAATAATATGTACAGCAAGCTCACCGCTCTCGGCGACTACCGGGGCAAGCACCTGAGAGTGAGCGCCGCCCGACTTTACTTTGAGACCACGGGCAAGCTGCTCGCCACCCCGGTGCCGCAGTAAACACTGGATTGACTCAGCGAACGAGACCGATGGTTGCCATTATGCCTTTCAATCTGTTCTGTTTGATATACATTCCGAGAACTATCCCGATCGAGATAACCGGGGAATTGCCCTGACTCTGCATTCGCATTCTGGTTACTCCTCGAACGCCGTTTGCTAATCCCTCCGGAAGCCTACACCACTTTCAGGCTGCGCCTTGATAACTCAGCGGTACCGCCGGCACGGCACCGGTATCTTCCAGCCCTAGTGCATGGTCAATTGTCACTTTTTTAGTAAATATTTATACTATACCCCTTGACTTGCCCATAACTACATGATATATTTTTGGCATAAGGCATGACCTCTGGCAATATATTTGTCATATTTTGTCTTTTGTCCGTATATGATGAGCCGGTAAAGAAATGCCAGACATGGTTTATAGATAAGGGGGCATACAAATGCGGTCAGCACCGGTAAAAACACTGACACTCTACATCGCCGAAGAAAATCAGATCTACCGTATGCTCTATATCAATATCTTTTCTTCAACCAACATCGCCAATCTGGTAGGAATCTCATCTGAGGTTAACTCCCTGCTCATCAAGAACACGCTATCGACACTCCAGCCCAGCGTGCTACTGCTCGGCACCAAATCGCTTGACCGGCAGGCTGTTGAACAACTGCTGCAAATCCGCGCCGATTTCCCCCATATTGGCGTCGTCCTGCTTTTTTCGGTATATAATGCCAAAAGTATCAAACGGTTGCGGAAGATTGCCGAAAGGGGCAGTGGCGGCCTGGCAGTCTTTCTGCGGCATTCACTGGAACGTGCCGAGCAATTGTACCGCATCATCGTCTCGGTGAGTGAACGATACGTTATCCTTGACCCCGGGCTTACCAACCTGCTGTTTACCGAGAAACAGACTCCCCTGATATCAAAGGGATTTACTGCCCGCGAGCTGGAGATAATGAGCCTAATCGCGGAAGGATACTCCAACGTAGCCATAGCGGAAGCCCTGTTCATTGATACCAAGACCGTCCGCCATCACCTGAATAATATGTACAGCAAACTTCGCGCCGACCTGATGTTTGACCACCAGCACCCCAGGGTAAGCCTGGCGCGGCTTTATCTGGAGAATACCGGAGATTTAACAACCATCGGCGCCACCTGATTTTACCTCGTCAGCTATTCCCCGGCCTGTGGCTGTGCTTTCCGCCCGCCGCCAGTTGCTGCCCCGGATTACGCTTATGACCATTCATTACCCGGCTACTAACGTAAGCACGAGTCATCGCAGGCAGGTCATCAATAACCGCACCACACTGGATGCAGGCTAAATACGCACCGTAACTGTCCTGCTCCAGAGAGAGGTCTCCGCCACACCTCGTACAGCTCTTGGGGTAAATCCTACACAACATGGCACTCCCTCCGGCAAACGTTACCTCTGTTACCAGTCCCACCGCGAAACCATCAATGGCTCTATAGCCTGGCTGACCCAGTGGGTGAATATAGCATCGGGCTGAGCATCCACAAGGATACTTCTTCGTACCTCTCGGTACTGCCCCTGATATCGGGGGATTTGCTCACCCTCAGCATTAAAAACCATGACCGCATCATTGCTTAATCTGATAACCGATTTAATCACTGCCACCCCCCGGCTATCGGGCGTTCGTGAATACTCATGCGAATTCATTTCGACTTAATGATAGACCATGCGGGAATAACCCAAAAACGTCTTAGCACTCAGCTTGTGTGGTCTCGCACCCCCAAATCTTAATCCATGTCAGACCGCAAATAACCGGTCAACTTTACGGACCATTATTTCGATAACCAACCATCAGTGCTATAATGCCGGCAAAGCCGGGCTATTGAGCACCTAGCTGCCTACTGACATAGCCCGGTTGACAATCAACAGACTCACCACTAATATTGCTATAAGTATGAAATCTATAAGCTTCATCTTAATCACTATTGGCATGGCACTATTTCTGGCTGGTTGTGCCTGTCCCTCAGCCCCACCATTGCCACCACCGGTGCCGCCACCGGCACCGGCACCACAACCATCGCCGGCACCACCACCCTCTCCCTCTCTACCACCAGGCCCGCCGCAGCCCGATTCCGAGCAAGCGCTTCAGCTAGCCCAGCGCTTCTGTCCGGTGATTTACCTGAAGGGGGAGGGCGATAACGAAGAAAATTTTGAACCGGACTCGGTGCAACTCATGGTTGATTTGTCGCTGCTTCGCGACCTGGACAATCCGGAGTTCTCGGAGAAACCAAGTATCCGTGACCTGCAGCAGTGGTCAGCCAGCGACTACTACCTCGATGTCGCCGAACTTGACCCCAAGACACACTCCATAGATGAGTACAAGGCGATTTACGACAAGACCAAAGAGGACTATTCTCCTGCCGTGTACGCTCGAGTAAAGGAGTCGCCGGGTACCGGCTACACCGTGCTACAGTACTGGCTGTTCTACTACCTGAATGACTGGCGTAATATCCACGAAGGCGACTGGGAACTGGTGCAGCTCCACTTCCCCGGACAAACGATAAAAGAACTCCTGGCAAGTGGACAACCGCCGGTCTTTGCCGCATATTCCCAGCATCAGGCCGGCCAGCGGATGTCGTGGAATGACATGAGGAATCAAGGACTGGTCTCCGGGACCCACCCTATAGTCCACGTCGCCCGCGGGTCACACGCCAATTACTTTACCCCGGGACAATTCTGGTCAGGACTTGATTTTGATGACACCGGCTTGTCTTCCTGGCAAATAATCGGCCCCGAGCAGCTCAATATTGTCCTGTTGACCGGGACAACAGAGGCAGGATTAGAGTGGCTGGGTTTCCAGGGATACTGGGGTGAATACCTGGACTTCTTTGTCTCTGTGCTTGGCCTTAAATTCGGACAGCGTGGGCCGTCCGGCCCGCAATGGGGTGAAAATGGAGCTATAAGTCAAAAATGGGAACACCCGGGACAATGGGCTGACGGGCTGCCGGAATATCCCAAACCCTTCTGGACAGCTTTCTTCAAGCTCCCCGGCGACTGGGATAAGCTGGCTATCTTTTCCCTGTTCAGCCCCGCCACCATTCACGTTTACGATCCGCTGGGGCATCATGTTGGGATCAACGAAAAGGGCGATATGGAGAAACAGCTACCGGATGCCGTCTATATTGCCCCGGAAGGAACTCAGTACCAAACGATTATCATTCCCAACGCCGATGTCTCCCGGGAATATACCGTGGTGGTCAACGGCACCGGTAAAGGAACCGCGGAGATAAAATCGCAGGTGCCCGACGCCGCCATAGAAGTCAAGCGGTACCTGGAATATCGCAACGTGCCCATCCTGCCGACAACCGTTGCCCGGGTCAAGATAGAGCCTGCTGTTACCCTCAGGACAGCAGCCCCCGATATTGGCAACGTGCGCGATACCGTGACCAGACTGGAGATGGACACCGATGGCGACGGCGTATTTGAGATGGAGACCACGCCAGGTAGATTCATTCGACTGGAAAAGGTGTCGGTATCCCCTCCCGAATCTGAACTTCCCCCGGTCCCCGGGCAGGAACCGGAACCTGCTCCGCCACCGCCAACCCGGGAAACCGGCATTGTCCGGATAGTCGACATCGGCTACTACGGTCAGGTCCCCCGTCTGGAATCCGACGAATTTGTTGAAATTGCCAACCTGGGAAACAGTCCGCAGGACATAACCGGCTGGGTGTTAACAGATATTACCGACAGTTACCCGGCATTTACCTTTCCCAAATATGTACTGGAGCCCGGGGCCGCTATCCGGGTCTATACCGACGAGATTCATCCCGAGTGGGGTGGTTTCAGCTTCGACTATGGAAAGCCAATCTGGGACAATGAGACCCCGGACACCGCAGCCCTACTTGACGCCCAGGGAGTGGAAGTATCCCGAAAAAGCTATTGAACCGCCCTGTACTATCTACCCGTCACAGTGTCATAGCGGGGACTGAGCAACGGGGATTTCAGGATAGAGACACGCACTCCGCGTAACAGGGCACCGGTAACCTCAGGCAAGCCGAACCGGTCCTGAGCACATAAGCACCGGGGCTCCTTCATAACCAGAGCTGCCCTTTTGTATGCCCGGATGTTCCTTTTAAATTTAAGTGGTACGCCTTCTCCAGACGAGAAAGTATACCAGCAGCAACACGACCACCACGGCGGCAATGATACCACCGATGAGCCCCCAGTTGGTTGCGGACTGAGCCGGAGCCGGTGCCGGAGCGGGTGGCGTGGTTGCCGGAGCCGGCGGTACCGGCGTTGGAGATGGCGTTACCGGAGCGGGTGGGGTTACCGATGGAGCCGGCGCCGGTGGTGGCGGTGCTGGCGCGGGAGCCGGTGGCGGCGGTGCTGGCGTCGGAGCCGGTGGCGGTGGAGATGGAGCAATAACTGAGAACGGAGTAAAGTGGCTTATCTTCCCGCTGATGGTATTTGTTGCCGGGTCAACGACAATATCTTCAAGTACCACCCATTCCCCGGACTCGGCATCCCAGAAGGCGATGACCAGGTCGGCCACATCCACTCCCGGCGGTATATCAGCCGGGTCAAAGGTGAAGGAAACGGTTATCGGCGGATCAAAGGTGGCTCCGTCAGGTCCGAAATCGTAGGGGAGACCGATCACATTACTACCGGCCGGTGGAGGTGGAGGACTGGTCATTTTATTGATGGTTATCCCGCTGAGCGGCTGACCGTCTCCGGTCTGACCGGTGGTACCTCCATTAATAGTAAGCGTAACCTTGCCATCACCCGACTGAGCTGTTACCGGTTCCGTAAACCTACCGGTATCATCGATGACACCGGATACATCGAGCAATTGTCCCGTTGGCTCGGCAGCTGCAGCGAGCGTTGTCAGGATTAAGTCAGCCCCGTAGCTCAGTCCATACCCGACTCCCAGGGCTTCGGCACGAAAGTAATAGGTAGTCCCCGGGCTGAGGCCGCTGATATCGATGCTGAACATGCCGGGGGCGTCCATCGTCTGGGCCGGGGTATCATTAACATAAGCTCGGGTCAGGTCATAGTCAAAGGAAACCTTTACCTTCCGTGATGACCCCAGCCAGACCAGTTTTCCGTTAAGGGTGGCTGAGTCCGCCGTCACGTTGGTGGCGTCAAGAGTGCGTACCGTTGGCGTGTCCCACCCTTCCGCACTCGATGGCGCGGTACCCAGAGTGGTAAACGTCACATCATCGCCCGCGTAAATGGTGTCCGGACCTGTAGTATCGACCATAGCCCGAAAGTGATAGACAGTTCCGGGTATGAGGCCACTGATATCGGCGCTGTAAGCTCCGCCAAAGGACGTTTGTTTACTGGTGCTAGAGCCGTAACCGGTAGTCAGTCCGTAATCGAACCAGGCGTCCCCCCCGTAATATTCAAAACCGTTCAGCGTGGCGGAAGTATACGAAACATTGGTGGCGGCCATGGTAGTTATCTCGAATCCATTCGCACTGACCGGAGGAGCTAAAAAGAGTAACGGGGTAATAAGTGCCAATATGAGCGAGATAACGATTATCCGGCATACTTTCCTAATCATCAGAACCGACATAGTTGATCCCCTTTCTTAATCCCTCTTCTTAATCCCTCTTCTTAATCCCTTTTCTTAATCCCTTCTCTTAATCTCCTTTCTTATTCCCTTTCTTAATAATATTAATAATGTAATGTGAGCCTATGTTTCAAAATTCTGCTAAAGTATGCCACACATTTTTCACAATTTCAACCTTTGAAATAATATTGTATCAGACCAGACCAACCGGCTTGGCTAGTTTACAAAACCGCTACCAAACATAAAACTTAGCCAAAAGCCATTTTAACTGTCAGCTTACCTTTTCGGCAAATGATTATTTCTCGATGACAACTTACACCTTGCAATAAACCAGGGATAAATGGCTGTCACGTTACCGGTCACGTCTCTGCTGGCGCTTGCCCTGATATATTATCCGTGGAGCATGCCTGCCGATGGCCCGGGGTAAAATGGGCACCAACCCGGGGAGTAGCCAATGAAGCTACTGGTTTCCGGCGGTACTTGATTTGCCGGGCTATGCCCGGTCCGCTACCTGGTAAGTCAGGGGCACGAGGTCACTACTCTTAATCGAGGGAAAACCCGTGGAATATTGCCGCCAGGGATAAAATGTCTTTACGCCGACCGCAGCGACCCGGAAACCATTCGCATGCCCTGCACGGGCGAAAAGAAGACGGGCTGATAATCCGTTACCGCGAAACAGACGATTTCCGCTATCTTCGCACATTACCGGTTTCGCACGGTTCAACGCGTGTCACCGGTATCCTCCTGGCGTTTACCAGGCTTACCCAGCAGGCTAATAGCCAGATAGCTTACGGCGAAAGCGATACATACTACCAGCAGCACCACCTCAATGACAAGCACCGGAGTATTCGGTTCCCGGATGAAGAATGAGCCGTAACGTATTATTTGCAGGAAATGGGTGAGTAGCACGCTGGCCATGCCAACTACCATCCCCACCAGTACGGCACCGGCTACCGTGCGCCTGATTCCCGGTCCCATCACTTTTCCGCTCGGCCAGGTCCGGCCTTGAATTTTCGTCTTACTATCCACCCCAGGAAGACGGCAAAGAGGGCTGCCATACTGATACCACCCCACCAGGATAAAGCCGGTACACCGGTCACCGGCACCAGCTTGTTCCCGAAATCATTGTGTACTGATTCACGGGGACCTTCATCACTGGCGCTAAGAGTGATAGGCCCTATCACTGTTGGCGTTGATTCCGTCCAGCCGGGGGGAACCACTTCCTTGATGTAGAAGGTATATTCGCCTTCAACTACATTGTCCAGATTGAAGCAGTAGCTCCCGTTAAGCTGGTTCTCACCGCTGAAACTTGGGTTTGTCTCCGGCGCCGGATAAGTGAACTTTCCCTGATACGCATACCAGTCTTCTGCCCTGGTCATTCCATCCGGGCCAAGTAATACTATGACAGTCCCGTTCATACCGGGCTCGGTATCGACATCGTACTCCCCGTCTTCATCAAGGTCATGAAACTTGTGACCGCAGAGGTGGAAGGAATAGGTACTCTCCACAATAACGCTATGGTCATCTGAATTGTTTGCCGTCTCCGTGTCATGCTGACCGGAGGCAACCGCCGTGTTCACCAGAGGACTGGGTTCATTTTCCTGAATGGTGTACTCAACGCTAAATACCGCTACCTGACCCACTGCCAGGCTGTCGGCGCTCCAGATTTCCCCGCCAAGCTGCGGGTCATCGACGGTCACATCGGTCAGCACCACATTCCCGCAGTTGACGACCACAAAGTGGTAGACTATGGTCTCTCCAACCCGCGCCTCAGCCGGGCCGTCTTTGGTAATACTGATGCAGGGGCTGGCTTCCTCGGCGAGTCCGACACTGTGATTGTCTGATTCGGTTACAGTCTCGGCATCATACTGCCCGGCAACAACCGCCGTGTTCTCCAGGGGACCGGGGCCATCATTTTGAACGGTATATTCGACGGTAAAGTTCGCCGATTCCCCGACCAGCAGGCTGTCGGCGCTCCAGATTTCCCCGCCAAGCAGCGGGTCATCGACGGTCACATCGGTCAGCGCCACGTTCCCGCAGTTGTCAACAATGAACTCATAGACAACAGTCTCCCCCACCTGCGCCTCAGCCGGGCCGTCTTTGGTAATACTGACACACGGTTGAGCTTCTACCACGAGCTCCACGCTATGATTGTCTGATTCGGTCACCGTCTCGGCATCATACTGCCCGGTAACAACCGCCGTGTTCTCCAGGGGACCGGGGTCATCATTTTGAATGGTATATTCGACGGTAAAGTTCTCCGATTCCCCGACCAGCAGGCTGTCGGCGCTCCAGATTTCCCCGCCAAGCAGCGGGTCATCGACGCTCACATCGTTCAGCTCCACGTTCCCGCAGTTGGCAACAACGAACTCATAGACGACAGTCTCCCCCACCTGTGCCTCAGCCGGGCCGTCTTTGGTGATACTGATACAGGGCTCTGCTACCGGTATCTCCTGGTGGACAAGCTTGTTTGACTTGGCGAACCGGTTGGTGGTGGGTATTCTCGTCCAGCCATATTCCGGAGAAGAGCCCACCTGCTCGAAGGCATGACCGGTATCAACATCACCATCATAGGGGTCATAGCTGTTATGCAGGGGCCACCAGCCAATCGGCCGAATGGGTAAAGCCGCATCCTGATAATAGAGATTCATCCGTTGCGATGCCGGTATGGTATTGATGTCAGTTACCGGGAACCCCGCCGGCTCATACTCGGTGGCTTGAAAGAAAAACCATATTCGGGAGTCGCCAACAATATTCTGGCACTCCTCCGTAATCTTTAGCTTGAGTATCTCACCCGGTCGCAAAATCCTGAGGTCACTGGCAAACTGGGTATTATCGGTGTACGTGTCAAGGTCACTGGCGCCATCCGGTTTGCCCAGCGACCAGGTATATATATCGACCGGGTCGGCAGTCGAATAGGGCGCATACAGCGCCGAAGCAAGCGTCGCCGAAGCACTTCCCGAAGCCCGGAAGGTTGCCGCCACCTCTGATTCCCATATCTCCCACTCGGCAATCCCCTGTATGGCAACCCGGCTCGGATTTAAATTGGCGGCTGCCAGGGTGATGAACTGGATTGTTGACGCGACGTCGCCAAGCTCTGTATCGGCGGTATTGCGAAAGGTAACGATAACCTCACCGGTGCCACCCAGCGGTAAATAATTGTCCTCCGCCACCTCAATGTTTCCGCTTGGCGCCGCCAGGACACTGGTAACCAGCAACGCCAGTACCAGGAACAGGGCGAGGAACCCGGCAAACATACCGGCTAGTAGAATCTTACCTCTTCCATTTTCCATACTGCCATAACCCGTTTTTACTACCATGTACCACAATATCAACGATGCTCGCACAGGCAGCCTCCCCGTGCCTCACCTGCAACCGATATTATTGAAATTAGTCTACTGTAACAAACCGAGGCGCAACTGTACACGACTAAAGGAGTGATTTAAACGTAGTCGAAAGAATACTCTTATACTGTAAAAACTATGGTAACCATCCCCGTATTTCGGCTATATTGCCCGGGTAAATAGATAACCGGCTCCTTCCCTGGCTCCCGTTCTGGCTGCCACCGCCGGGTAAACAGTGATTTGAATCATTGACAATGGTACGGACATGATTATAATGCAAAGATAATGCCGGATATCCCCTAAATATAACTGACTTACTATATATTTACGCTGCGTATAGCAGTCGGGGGAGGCAGCAATGGAATGGCAGGATTTGTTGAAGGATGGCTATGGACGGATAGCCGATTTCATGGAACACGTACTTGCGGGGCTTGCTCCGGATGACCTGGACTGGCAACCCCACCCCGATTCCAACAGTATTGGCTGGCTGGCATGGCACCTGACACGTCAGCAGGACGCCCAGATAGCAGCGCTCATGGAGGAGAAGCAGCTATGGATTTCAAATGGATGGCACTCCCGGTTTCACCGACCGGCTGACCCGGAAGATAGCGGCTTCGGTCACACTCCCGAGCAGGTCGCCGCGTTTAAATCTCCGGATGTCCCGACGCTACTCGACTACCAGCGCGCCGTAGCGGAACGGTCGAAGCGGTACTTCATGACTCTGTCAACAAATGACCTCGACCGGGAGTTAAATGAACCCGTGTTCCAGCCGCTACCGACAGTCGGGGTACGTCTGGTAAGTATCATGGAGGACAGTTTACTCCATGCCGGTCAGATGGCATATATCCGCGGACTGCGCCAGGGAAAGGGCTGGCAACAATACTAGTCGATAACGAAGCCATGTAAGGTGCGCTATGACTGGCAGGAATTTCCGGAAACCGACTCCGCCCCTGGAATGGAAGCCGGGCATTTGCGGTATCTGCCCGGCCGGTTGCTGGGTGGAGGTTGGTCTCCGTAACGGGACACTGGTAGCCATCCAGCCGGCTGCCAACCACACCCTGGGCATGATATGCCGGCGCGGTCAGCACGCCCCGGAAATCGTCTATTCGGAACACCGGCTCAAGTACCCCATGAGGCGAGCGGGACCGAAAGGCTCGTATGAATTTGAGCGTATCTCCTGGGACGAAGCCTATAACATCATTGTGGAGAACCTGAATACAATTAAGGCTGAATCCGGGCCGGAGGCGGTGGCTATCTACACCGGGCGCGGGGCCCAGGAGCTTTCACTGTGCGATATGTTCCAGCCTCACGGGGTGGATGTATCTTCAGCATCCAACATTCTATTCCCTTTCGGCTCACCGAACACTATGGGGGTGGGAGCGCTCTGTTACGTTTCCATTCACGTCATTGCTCCCCGGGTGACTATGGGCCGGACACAGCCCAACATGTTCACTGACATAGAGAATGCGGAGATGCTCGTGGTCTGGGGCACCAATCCGGCAACCGACTCACCCCCGTCGGACATGCAGCGACTGGCGGCGGCGGCCCGGCGCGGTGCCGATATAGTGGTCATTGACCCTCGTCGCACCGAAACCGCGGTCCGCACCAATGCCCGATGGGTCCCCATCCGTCCCGGCACCGACGGCGCCCTTGCCCTGAGCATGATTGAGGTAATGCTGGAGGAGGAGCTATACGACCAGGAATTCGCCGAATACTGGTGCCACGGGTTTGACGCCTTAGCGACTTATGTCCGGCATTTCCGCCCGGAAGTTGCCGAGACCATCACCGGAGTACCCGCCGCCACTATCCGGGACCTCACCCGCCGTATCTGTCATGCCAGTGGCGCCTCACTGCTCATGTTCACCGGTCTGGAGTATTCCAACAGCGGGGTGCAATCGGCGCGGGCGGTGTTAACCCTGTTTGCCCTGGCGGGACAGCTTGACGTACCCGGCGGTATCGGGCTTACCATGCTCAACGGCAATTTCCCCATCAACCGCTCCTGCAATCAGAAGAACCCCGACCTGGGGCTGGCGGTTGCCCGTGACGAGTTTCCCATTTACAGCAACTGCCGTGGCGAGTCCCATGCCATCGGACTGGTGAAATCAGTGCTCAAAGGAGACCCGTACCGTATCCGGGCGCTGCTCATCCAGGGAGCGTCCCTGCTCACCTCCTGGCCCGAGGCGCCGCTGTGGCGCCAGACGCTCTCCGGTCTGGACTTTCTGGTCTGTATCGACCGCCAGCTTACCGCCGATGCCGCCTATGCTGATATATTGCTGCCGGCAACCACCATGTTTGAGAATACCTCGTATATGACCTACGGCCCCATATTCCGGCTTCGCGAGAAACTTATCGAGCCGGTGGGTGAAGCCCGTAACGATTATCTCATCATGGCGGAACTGGCGCGGCGCCTCGGCTACGGCCATCTCTTTCCCCAAACCGAAGAGGAGATGGTCCGCTTTGCCCTGAACGGCTCCGGGTATACCCCCGAGGACGTGAGGGCAGCCGGGGGCTGGGTGAGAATCCCCACCCCCATGATCGAGTATAAGAAATGGCAAAAGGGCGGCTTGCGCCCGGACGGCAAACCCGGCTTTGATACTCCCACCGGCAAATTTGAGATATGGTCCACCATCCTTGAAGACTACGGTTACGAGCCGCTACCGAAATATATTGAACCCGTGGAAGGTCCGCTGGGCAATCCCCGGCTTACCGAGCAGTTTCCGCTGGTATTTAACTCGGGTGCCCGCCCCCAGACTGACTTTCGCTCGCAGCACCATGGCATCGACGGCCTGGTACAGGATTGTCCGGAGCCGATAGTGGAAATCAATACCGGGGATGCGAAGGACAGAGGTATCCGTACCGGCGACCTGGTAGAAGTCCGTACGCTTCGAGGCCGGGTGCCGTTTCGCGCCCGCGTCACTGATGACATCGTTAACGGATCCATCGAATGCAACATGGGCGGCGGTACACCGGTGGGCCCCCGGGCATGGCAGGAACGGAACGTCAACGAATTGACCGACCTCCATAACTATGATGTCATCTCCGGGTTCCCTGTGTACAAAGCCCTCCTTGGCGACGTAGCCAGGCTGGAGAGGGGCACCGGGGAAACCCGCCGCGCCACAAGCCGGCAGGTGACACTGGCTGACTCCGATTTACATTTATCCTTAACAGAGGTACGGAATCCCGGAAAACGGATATACCTCGATAATAACGCCACCACCCGGGTTGCCGATGCGGTGAGGGAGGCAATGCTGCCCTATTTGGACGAGGAATACGGCAACCCATCCAGCATCCACAGTACCGGCAGAGCCGTCCATGATGCTATAGAGAAGGCGCGCCGCCAGGTTGCCAGACTGATTAATGCCCCGCCGCGACGGATTATCTTCACCGGCGGCGGCTCTGAGGCAGACAACCTGGCTATCAAGGGTGTAATGTATGCCCGGCGTGACCGCGGTCATCACTTCATCACCACCACCATCGAGCACCCCGCGATACTGGGCGCCGCCAGGTTCCTGGAGCAGTATGGCTACCGTGTTACCTATCTGGAGGTAGACGGATACGGCTGGCTCGACCCGGAAAGGTTGCGGAGTGCCATCACCGAAGATACCGTCCTTGTCTCCATTATGACGGCGAACAACGAGGTGGGCACCATTCTCCCCATTAAAGAACTATGTGCCATCGCCCATGAAAGAGGTATACCGTTCCACACCGACGCCGTCCAGGCAGCAGGCAAGATTACCGTGGACGTTCAGGAATTGGATGTAGACATGTTGAGCCTGTCCGGTCACAAGTTCCACGCTCTGAAAGGAATTGGCGCCCTCTATGTGAACAAGGCTATTGAGCTGGAGCCACTGGTTCACGGCGGTAAGCAGGAGAATGGACTCCGCGCCGGGACGGAGAATGTACCGGGTATCGTCGGATTGGGTAAAGCCGCCGAGCTGGCACTGCACTCGCTGTCAGATGCAGCGCGGATAAGCGCCTTACGAGATGAGCTGGCCGCCGGCATCCACGAACTGGTACCCGGCGCCCGCCAGAACGGTCATCCGCAGAAACAGCTGCCCAATACCCTCAACCTGACGCTGCCCGGACTCCGCGGTGAATCGATTGTGGTGGCTCTCGACCAGCACGGCATCTCCATTTCATCCGGCTCGGCATGTAAATCCGGTGACCCGGAGCCCACTCATGTGCTCATCGCCATGGGCAAGTCGGAGGAGGATGCCCACTGTTCGGTGCGGTTCTCACTCTCTCGTGATACCACCGGGGAGGACATTACCACGACAATAGCCGCGCTGGCACAGGTACTGGAAGAAAAGAACACGGTGAGGCTTATCCCCTGTAAATAAATCACCAGAGCTTACCGGGCATCGGTCTCCAGACCACCGGCACCAGGCTTCATTAACTCCGTGCTATTCGACATTCAATCAGGCGCCCGTCCCCGGTTCACCAGGTACTGGACGCTGAACCACTGCCGCTCATCGGTCCAGACCTGCTCCACGCTGAAACCGGCAGCCGCCGCCAGCCGTTCAAACTCATCAAGTGTGTACTTGTACGATTTCTCTGTCCGGATACTTTCGCCCCGGCTAAAGGTAATAGCCGTGCCATCAAGATGGACCACCTGTTCCCGCAAGCTCACCAGGTGCATCTCTATCCGGCCATCAACGGGATTATAGAACGCATAATGTTCAAAATATTCCGGCTGAAAATCACCGCCAAGCTCGCGATTAATCCGCTCCAGCATATTAAGGTTAAACGCGGCAGTGACACCCCGGCTATCATTATAGGCACGGTGCAGCACCGCCGGGTCTTTTTTCAGGTCGACTCCAATAAGCAGGCCACTCCCGATACCGCCCAGGGAGGCAATCTGCTGTAAAAACCGAGCTGCCGGCACCGGGTCAAAGTTGCCTATGGTCGAGCCGGGGAAATAGACCAGCCGGAGCCGGTGGGGCCGGTTTACCGCCGGTAAATCGAAATCACCGGTATAGTCGGCACAGACCGGAAGCACCTCAAGCTCGGCATACGCCGACATGAGTTCGGCGGCGGCGGATAGTAGCTGTTCACGGGCTATGTCAATCGGGATATAGGCAGCTACCTCACAGAGGTGGTCAAGGAGAAAGCGAGTCTTGGTACAATTTCCGCTGCCGTACTCTATAAGCAGCGAGCCCGACCCGATCAGTTCGGCAATTTCGCCGATAGAAGCCCTGGTGATTGCCCGTTCCGTAGCCGGAATGTAGTATTCATCCAGGGCACAGATGCAATCGAAAAGATATGAACCACGCTCATCGTAGAAGTACTTGCAGGGTAATTCCTTCTGTCGTTTATGAAGTCCATGCAGAACATCGGCACGGAAGTTCTCGTGACCCGGCTGGTAGTCATGAATTTGAATCCGCCTGGCTTGCTCGGGACACATAGCCAACCCCCCTAAACTACCAAACCACTCTTTATGCCTGATACTTCCGGTCCCCCCCCAATTCAACTGGCACACAGGCGACTGATTGTTTTTACTTATGCGGACTATTATACTCCATCCAGTCAAGTACGCAAAATGGTGGTATTTGCATTTTGTTGGTACATGATTTATAGTTCCCATAAAATGCAATGGGGGTACAGTTTGGAAAAAATTGAAAGTAAAACAGGTTGGCTAAAAGCTGTCGATACCGATAGACACACAATGGATATTCAATTAGAATCAAATATAATACCCGTAACTCAACCAGGTGCACCAGGCGAACAAATCCCCAGTAATTTAAAGAGATACAACTACGCAGAAAATATCGAATGGGAAGATGAGTACTTTTACGATAATATTGGGGAAAAAGTAAAAATAAGACTATCGGATAACATCGTCGAAAAAATAGAACTCGCCTAGCCATATACTTTAGAGCTTCCTTCTAAGCATTGACAAAATCCCGGAAACGATATATTCTTGGCACCAATCCATGAAATTCCCGCAGAAAAACCCGTTGCCCGGGCTGGAGGAAATGAAGGTTGAAAGACATTCAGAACCGCCGCTATTTTTGGTTGCCCTTGCTCATCATGCTAGTATCTTGCCTGTCTCTGGTTGTGATTTTCAACGGCTGCGCGCCGGTTGACTCGACCACCGATACGTCTCTATCCGTCCCGCCTTCCTTTGCCGAGACCGTGGATATGGTCATACCCAGCGTGGTCTATATTTTTGTCGAAATCGATACGGAACAACCGGATGTATTTACCGGTGCCAGCGGTTCCGGCGTGATACTCCATTCTGACGGATACATCCTGACCAACCGCCATGTCGTCGAGAATGCCCGGCGTGTCGAGGTAACCCTGCAAGACCGGAGCGTGTATGAGGTGACCGGCATCTGGCCGGATGACCTGCTGGACCTTGCCGTCATCAAGATTGAGGCACAGGGCCTGCCTTCTGCCGTATTCGGAGACCCCGTCAGCACGCGGGTTGGCGACTGGGTAATAGCCCTCGGGCATCCTCTGGGGTTATCACCGGAGGAAGGCGGAGCCACCATCACCACCGGGGTTGTCAGCAACCTGGGCCGCTCTTTCAACATGAATGGCATGCCCTTCTATGATATCATCCAGACTGATACCGCCATCAACCCCGGCAACAGTGGCGGGCCGCTGGTCAACCTGGATGGCGAGGTAATAGGCATCAACAGTGCTACCCTGGGCGAGGCACAGAATATCAATTTCGCTATTAACGCCAGCACCGCCCGTCGTGTTTTTGAAGACATCGTGCACTATGGCAGAGTCCTCCGCCCATATTTCGGCGCCATTCTCGATGACATTACCCCTGCCGTTGCCTGTGAGTTCTGCCTGGCTCGGCGGGTGGGAGCAATGGTGATTTCTGTGACACCCGATAGCCCGGCGGAAACAGCCGGTCTCCAGCTACATGACATTATAGTCCGGTTCGATGACACCGAGATAATCTCGTCCGCCCAACTGCTCAAAGATTTATGGGGCCACGAAGTCGGCGATACACTGAAGGTTGTTTTCTGGAGGAATCAAACCGAGATGGAAACCACGGTTACCTTGGCGGAAACACCCGACGGAGCCATGTAGAATGAACGGAAAGAGAATATGTACCGCGAGAGCGCTAAGGATATATGCTGCGTCTTAAAGCAATTTCCAGCTGACTGATACCGGCTACCGTCAACAGTCTCGATGATAGGTAACGGAAACAGGCTACTCCTGCCGGGCAAAGGCAAATGTTGCCGCCAGGATAAGGATGATACCCAGTGCAGCGATGACGATGACATCCTCAAGAACGGTCATGGTGTGCCCGAATACCGTTACCCCCACCACCTGATTTCCGCCCATGGCGGCACCGGACATGGCAGCAAAGTCACCACCCAGAAAGACCTGCCGGATGGCATCAACACCGTAGGTAAGCGGATTGACCTTGGAAATCACCTGTAGCCATACCGGCACATTGTTGACCGGGAAGAAGACGCCGGACAGGAAAATCAGGGGAAATACGATGAGCTGTACCACGATGTGAAATCCCTGCTGGGAGCGCATGCGCGAGGCGACCAGAATGCCCAGGCCGGATAGTGACAATGATATGATTATCAATAACGGTATCACCTTGATTACCAGCAACGGCGTCAGGGTAATACCGACGATTGGCGCCAGAACCAGCATTATCAAACCCTGAATCGTGGCTACCGTAGCGCTGCCCGCCGCCTTGCCCAGAACGATACCGGTCCGGCTCAATGGCGCTACCAGTACCTCTTTTAAGAAGCCAAACTCGCGGTCCCACACCACCGATAGCCCGGAGAATACCGAGGTCATCAATACCGTCATGGCGACAATGCCCGGATAGATGAATTTTATGAAATCAACACCGGGGACGAGTGACCCGATGATTCGATTGAATCCAGCGCCAAAGATAACCAAGAAAAGCAGGGGCATGCCAAACGACGACAGCATCCGGGCGCGCTCCTGGATAAAACGGAGCAGTTCGCGGTAGGCAATAACCCAGGTCCCCCGAAATACGGCTTCCATCGGCTACCTTCTTGGCCTCATCATGGTTCTCATCTGTTCCGCCGAATCTGCCTCCTGTTCGCGGATGGCATGACCGGTGACCCGCAGGAACACGTCATCCAAAGTCGGCCGGTGCACCCCGATAGAGAGCAGGCGGTTCTTGAATCCGCGGACAAAGCTCGGGAGGAACTTCTCGCCCTGGGGAACGCAAAAGCTGACAAAGCCATTACTGACCTCCGGCGACAGTTTATATCGTTCTCTCAACTCGATAATTGCCGCCTGGTTATCTTCAGCCGTCAGGGTCACCAGGTCACCACCCAGTGAGTCCTTGTGGTTATCCGGTGTATCCAGAGCGATTATCTGACCATGGTCAATAATGGCGATGCGGTCACAATTCTCGGCTTCGTCCATATAGTGCGTGGTCAGGAATATGGTCAGTTTCTCCTGCTGTCGCAAAGTTTTGATGTACTCCCAGATATGGCGGCGCGTCTGGGGGTCAAGCCCCAGAGTCGGTTCATCCAGGAACAGTACCCGCGGGCGATGCAACAGCCCCCGGGCAAGTTCCAGCCGCCGTTTCATGCCGCCGGAGTACGTCCGGACCTTGTTCTTGCGGCGGTCGGACAGCCCGACAAGCTCCAGAAGTCCGCTAATGCGACCTTCTCTCACCGGGCGCGGCACATTGTAGGCATAGGCATGGAAACGCAGATTCTGCTCACCGGTAAGATACTCGTCAAGGGTAGGGTCCTGAAAGACAAGCCCGATGGAGCTCCGTACCTGGTCGCGCTCTTTGAGTATGTCATAACCGTTCACCAGTGCGGTGCCGCCGGTGGCCCGGAGCAGGGTACACAGCATGTTGATGGTAGTCGTCTTACCGGCTCCGTTAGGACCAAGGAAGCCGAATATCTCCCCTTCAACCACACTGAAAGAGACCCGGTTAACGGCAATTAACTGCCCGAACTTCCTTGACAGGTTGTTAACTTCTATTATGTTCATATCTAAACGCTCTAATTTAATTATATCATCAAACCTGCCCTGAGCCGAAATTGATAGTCCTGCCCGTCTCAGCCGTAGCCAGCGCAATGTCAGTTTCCGGAAGAAGACAGGTCTGCTTACTTAAGATAAATCGGTAATAAATAATACTGATTCCGCCTTATATCAGCGGTCTTGTGCTTCATTTCCGGAGGGGCAGATGGGGCGGGCCGCCAGGCATAAGCTGCATTTCCGTCGCCAGCACCGCGGCCTGTAGCCGGTTTTTTACGCCCAGTTTCTTAAAAATGTTATTCAAGTGCACTTTTACGGTAAACTGGGTAATAAACATGATACCGGATATTTCACGGGTGGTAAGACCCCGGACCACCAGCGCCAGCACTTCCTGCTCGCGACGGGTTAAATTGACCTGCTGTGCTCGCTCCCTGCCTTCACTCGACAGATAATACTCCTCCAGCACCGTCCCACCCAGTGTTGGTGGCAGTACCGTTTCCCCTTCACATACCCGAACGATACTGTCAATAAGGCTGAGCGAACTGACATCGGCATTTACAATACCGCTGACTCCCGCCCGGAGAGAAACCAGCGGAGGAATGCGTTTATCCGGTGGCGGTGGCGGCGGCGGGATAAGAAACAGAATGCGAGTTTCGGGGACTATGTCCTTAATTTTACGAGCCACTGCAACGGGATCAATGCCGGGTATCTCGGTATTAAGTAAAATGACGTCTGGCTTAAAGTCAGTCACCTTCTGGATAATGTCCCTGTAACCGGAACATAACCCTACCAGCTGTAAATTCTCAGCTTCATCAAGTATTTTTATTAACCCTTCCCGAAATATATCCCGGTTGTCGGCTACGAGTAATCTCTTCTTATTCATAATTCTCCGCTCCACTACCGGCAATTACTCATATCTTATACAACCAGTTGCACCCGCGGCTTCATATCATTCCCGTAAATACTTTAAAATAATACTTTTGTCATAGATATATTATACACCTGTATAATGTTGAAAAGTAGCCCGCCTGTTGTATCGTATTGTCAACAGAGCCATATCTAATGAGGTTACTGAATACGGAGATATATCTATTTCACTTTAGATTATCCTCCAAACATGTCAGTGCTGGTGCCGGTGCAGGAGCTGGTACTGATTCAGGGGCTGCTCTTTGTAGAGCAGCCCCAATTTATTTTGTTCCATAGAGAACCACTAGCAGGAGGTATATATGCCAGATTGAAATGACGCCGAATAGCGGAATAACTCAATAAAACGGAAGGAGGAGAAATGAAAAAGGTATTTTTAGTGGTTGTGGCATTAATGCTGGTCAGTGGTCTGATTCTAAGTGGCTGTGCCCAACCGGCACCAACACCTTCTCCCACTCCGGCTCCACCAGCACCAGGCCCGGCACCCACACCGGCTCCAGCCCCAGCTCCCACTCCAGCCCCGGCCCCAGTTCCATCTCCCGCGCCTGCCGAAGAAACCCCGCAATATGGTGGCACCTTTATACAGCTCGCCCTCTTTACGCCGAATATGTTTGGTTGGCCACCGAAGATACGCGGTGGTCTTCGAGAATCGGCCGCTTTATCCCTTGAGGGATTGCTCGGGATAGATTTTTATTATCCTGGCATGTATGTCCCGGTTCTTGCCGAGAGCTGGGAACTGGCTCCGGAAAAGTCTGCCTATACCTTCCACCTGAGACAGGGCGTGAAATTCCATGACGGCACCGATTTCAATGCTGATGCGGTAAAATGGAATCTCGGGCAGTACGTTGGTGCGCCGTCCCCCCTCTTTTCGGCGGTTTCCTCGATAGAAGTAATCGATGACTACACCATCAAGTTCAATTTAAAGGAATGGGACCGGACCATCCTGGACGATTTCGCCAACCCGATGGCTTTTATCTACTCGCCTACGGCGTTTGAGAAAAATGGCGAGAAATGGGCTCTTTACAACCCCATCGGCACCGGTCCCTTTATTTTGAACGATTTCGTACCTAATGTATCTGTAGAATGGATAAGAAATGAAGATTACTGGGGCGGCCAACCTTATCTCGATGGCTTCAGGATGATTACAGCCGCTGACCCGATGACCGCCACTGCCATGTTTCTTAACCATGAGGCAGACTTCATGCAACGAGTCGATTTTGAGACCAGGGACCAGTTATTAAAACAGCGCAGCGACTGGGTCTTCCTGGTTAACGACGGCATCGGCAACATGGCGGTCTGGAATAGCCAGGACCCCGATAGCATCTTTGCCGATATCCGCGTGCGGCAGGCACTGGAATACGCCATCGACAAAAAGAAGATAACGAGTACGCTGTTTGAAGGTCAAGTCGAACCCATATACGAAATACTCAAGGGCGTGCGAGTCTTGGGCATCGACCCCGGCACTACACCGCGACTGTATGACCCGGAGAAGGCAAAACAGCTGCTGACGGAAGCTGGCTACCCCGATGGTTTCAAGGTCAAATTTATAGTAGGCAACATCCCTCGTATGGACCAGTGGCTTGCCGCCCAGGCTATGCTGGCGGATGTGGGCATCACGCTCGATATAGATACCGTAGATATGGCTACCTGGACTCAACATACCATGTCAGCTTCACCACCTAACCAGTTGGTGTGGGAGCATGACCGCTCCAGAGAAACCAGCATGGCTCCTAATGTTAAGCAGCACTGGTTAACTAATTCAATTCACTACCAGGGGCTGAAAAGACCGGAAGGTATTGATGACCTGATTGACACCTATCTCCATACCGAGGATGATAACCAAGCTAACCAGTTACTCGGCCAGATAGAGAAGCTGCTCTACGACGATGCGATTGCCCTGGTTTTATGGCCTGATGCCGATATCAACGTACTGCATCCGGATTCCAAGGTTCATGACCCTGAGCACTTCATGCCCTTTAGCAACCGGTACCGGGACTGGTCAAAAATATGGAAAGGTGGATAATATAAAGCCAAGTTTGTATAAAATAGGGCAGCTACCAGACAACAGAATCAGGAATGGTATCAGACAAATCAGGTTGTGGTGTTGCCGGCTGTCACCGGCAGCACCACAATAAAGAGCGTATGTAGCGGACAACATAGCTGGGTGGCTATGGTTTACTCTACGCAGTTTTCTAACTCGCCAATAGTTTATTGCTGACACACCGAGCCTGAGCCTGACAGGTTTTCAGCAAGACACAACCGGCGTACAGCTTTACTTGAGATGGAAAACTCAGGAAGGAAATACGAAAATGTCTACAGAAACGTTAATCGAAACCGATGTACTGGTTATCGGCGGCGGCATGGCTGGCTGCTTTGCCGCGATAAAGGCGAAAGGGCAGGGGGTAAACGTAACCCTGGTTGATAAAGGGTATTGTGGTAAATCGGGGCAGTCGCCTTTTGCCGGCTGCTTCGCCGTTTTCAACCCGGAATGGGGTGACGCTCTCGACGGCTGGCTGAACCAGGTTACCACCGTCGGTGAATACATTAACAACCGGGAATGGACGGAGATTGTCTTTAAAGAGTCGTACGCCCGGTATCAGGACCTCGCTTTATGGGGCGTAGATTTTCGCCAGAACGAGAACGGTGAGGTTTTTCGAATGGCGGGCGGTCTGGGACCCTGCGCCGTGGTTGACATGGGACCGATACACCATGCCGAAGTTTTGAGAAAACATGCCGTAAAGAGCGGCGTCAGGATCATGGACAGAATCATGGTCACCGACCTTGTGAAGCAGGACGGCAGAATTGTGGGCGTCATCGGCATCACCATGGAAAGCTATGACCGGTATATCTTCAAAGCGAAGGCAGTTATCCTTGGCACGGGGGCAGGCGGCTTCAAGCCCTGGGGTTGGCCCATCTCGGCGTTAACCTCCGATGGCGACGCTATGGCTTACCGGGCCGGTGCCATGATAACCGGCAAGGAATTCGCCGATACCCATGGTACCCGGGCCGAGCATCCGGCATATCCGATGTACCCCGGCAAACCGGGGCATCCATCCCCCATGAAGGACGGCAAGCCGCCAAAACGCGTAATAACCAACGCCGAAGGCAACGAGGTGAAGGACCGCGGTACATTATTCCTGGAGATGGAATTTGAAGCCCATGCCGGCCGGGCGCCGTTGTACGCCGTCACCCCTGACGGGAAGAAATCCGCCATGATAGGCGGTGCATCGTCCGGTATGTCCGTGCACAAGGCGGAAGGCATCTGGCCGGCTGATACCAGCGGTGCCACCGGACTGTCCGGACTTTACGCTGCCGGTGACGCTCTGGGAACCATGCAGATGGGTGCCGTGTATGGTGCCGGCGGGTCGGCTCTGGCCGGTTCCGCCGTTACCGGGACCCGGGCCGGACTTGCCGCCGCCGAACTTGCCCGAAATTCCGCCAAGCCAGAGGTAGACCGGAAAGAACTGGATAGGCTTGAAAAGACGGCACTGGCGCCCACCGAGCGGAAGGGCGGCTTCAGCCCGGGGTGGGTCACCCAGTTACTCCAGAACACTGTGATTCCATACTTCATACTGTATGTAAAAAAGGAGGACCGATTAAAAGCCGCTTTGACCACAGTCGAGTTCTTGAGAGACCACATCGTTCCCAAATTGTATGCCCGGGACCCTCACGGGCTGCGACTGGCTCTCGAAACCAAGAACATGATTCTAAATGCTGAGATGAGGCTACGGGCTTCATTATTCCGGACTGAAAGCCGGGGCTGCCATTACCGCGAGGACTATCCTCGACGCGATGACCCGGACTGGCTGGCGTGGGTACTGCTGAAAGAAGAAGACGGCCAGATGAAGCCATTCAAGAAACCAGTCCCCAGGGAGTGGTGGCCTGACCTGTCCCTGCCCTATGCAGAGAGATATCCCTACCGTTTTCCGGGAGAATAGCTATCATCACCTGTCTAGCCGGTTTGCTGAAAACCGTATAAAAATGACCGTAATAATATTGGGCTTTATCACTTTATAATCTTAATATCATCTTAACATTTATGTGATTAGAATGGTTCACCCAGGGCAAAATGCCGTCACCGATTAAGATAGCCGGTACTTAACCGATTAAGGAGGGATAACCATGGGTACAGCGCAGCCAGAAGGTGTATTTGCCTGTAGCCGCCGCGATTTCTTGAAAGTCGCCGGGCTATGCGCAGCTGGAGTAGGCATGACCAACCTGTTCTGGGGATGCTCGGCGCCAGCCGCAGAGCCACCTCCGACCACCAATGCGGGCAGGACGCCATTAACCCAGGTTGGGGGAAATCAATTCGAGACTGATGTGCTGGTTATCGGTGGCGGTCTCGCCGCCGTCTTTGCCGCTGTAAAAGCCAGGGAGAAGGGGGTTAGCGTCCTTATGGTGGACAAGGGATCTGTCGGCCTGTCCGGCGCCTCCCCCTGGGCGGGTGGCTACTGCGTCTTTGATGAAACCGAAGGCCATAACCGTGCGGAGTGGATTAAAAACGTCAGCGCCACCGGGGAATATGTCAATAACCGTACCTGGCTGGAAATCTTCATGGAACATTCCATGGCGCGGTATCAGGACCTGGTCGCCTGGGGCGCGGCTGATATTGCCGAATTCGGCCCCGTGCTGAAGAAGAAAGCCATTGAGAGCGGTGTTGATATCATCGAGAGAACGATGATAACCGACCTGCTTATGCAGAACGGACGTGTGGTCGGGGCGATGGGTTTCCCCATGGAGTCAGATACGGCGATTATTATTACCGCCAAAGCCACTATTTTGTGCACCGGCGCCGGCACATTCAAATCATACGGCTTTCCCATTTCCTGCCTTACCTTTGACGGCGACGCCATGGCTTACCGTGTCGGTGCCGAAATCACCGGAAAAGAGTTTGTTGATACCCATTTCACCAGTGCGGAACACCCGGCTGCCTGCTGGCTGCAATGGGGGCGCATGCGCCACGGTCTACATAAAGGCGGTGCGCCTAGATGGGGCGGACACGGACTGGACCTCGGCATGGAACTGCAAGCCTATGAAGGCCAAATCCCTACCCAGCTTGGCCCGCCACCCGGAGCACAACCCGGGGGAGGGCCACCGCCGGGAGGACCACCGCCGGGAGGACCACCGCCTGGAGCTCCACCTCCCGGGGGACCACCACCCGGAGGCCCCCCTGGTGCCGGCTTGGGGCCGGTTGTTGGTGGCGCTTCCTGCGGAATGGGCGTTCATAAAGCCGAAGGCATCTGGCCCATTGATACCACCGGCGCCTCCTGCGTCCCCGGACTTTACGCCGCCGGTGATGCGCTCGGTACGATGCAAAGCGGCGCCAGGTACGCCGGAATCGGCACTTCATCATCAGGCTCATCAGTCCAGGGCGCCATTGTCGGGGGGTATGCCGCCGATTTCGCCAAACACGCCGATAAACCCGGTATCTCCACCGCCGAGATAGACCGAATAAAGACGGCTATCTTTGCGCCAAGAGCCCGGGGAAAGGGCTACTCTCCAGGCTGGATAACCCATACCATGCAAAATACGATGTTCCCCTATTATGTTATTTATGTCAAAGAAAAGAGAAGGTTGGATGGCGCCCTGGCTCACATCGAGTTCCTGCGCGACCATATAGTGCCTAAAATGATAGCCAATGACCCCCATGACCTGCGGCGGGCACATGAAGTGACCAACATGCTGCTCAATGCGGAAATGAAACTGAAAGCCTCACTCTTCCGGACGGAAAGCCGGGGCTGCCATTTCCGGGAAGACTACCCGGCACGGAATGATGACGAGTGGCTGGCATGGATAAAAATCAAGCAGGATGGCCAGGGCAAAATGGTGCTCACCAAACAGGAAATTCCTGAAGAGTGGAAACCTGACTCCCGACTCTCCTATGAGGAACGGTACCCGTTCTTCAGGTTCCCGGGTGAGCTTGAGTTCCGGCAAAAAATGGGATGGCGAGCCTGAACTGCCAAATTGGACCGAACGGGCAAGGAGGATAAAACATGGTCATCGAGAGAATTGACGGATGCACCGGCTGCGGGGAATGCGTGATGGCCTGTCCCATGGACGTCATCAGGATGGATAAAAAAACGAACAAAGCCGTCATTAAATACCCCGAGGACTGCCAGATATGCCATCAATGCGAGCTTTACTGCCCGGTTGATGCCATATACATCACGTCGGAAAAGTATTCCCCGCTGACGGTAGCCTGGGGTTAAATTTGAACCACACCCATTTTAGCTAAAGGAAGAAGAGTTTTATGGTTGACAGGAGCGGTATTACCAGCAAACCCGCAGCAGGAGCCATCTTGCCAGCAGCAGTCCTGATTGTAGTTTATATAGTGGTGCTGCTGATACCCCTATTGCTGGGATTATACCAGGAACTGCCACGACGGGATACGGCTCAGGAAATTTCCGGCTCTTTGTTACTTATTGGCTTCATGGCACTCTATCTCCAGTTTATCCTTTCCGGCAGGTTCAAGTGGATTTCCGTCAGATTCGGCATTGACCTAATCATCCGCATTCACCAGATAATGGCTCGGGTACTGGCTGTCCTGCTGCTGGTGCATCCCTTTCTCGTCGTCGCTCCCTGGGAGGGTGTATCCAACGCAGTCAAACGCGGTGTTGTATTGTTTATGTCACCTTCTATCAATACCGGTATCGTCGCCTGGTTCCTGCTGCTGGTACTGGTACTGCTGGCTATCTTCCATGACCGGCTTCACATCCGCTACGAGGCATGGCGGCTCAGCCACGGAATAGGCACTATGGTCATGGCGGCGCTTGCCACCCAGCACGCAGTCACTCTGGGTCGCCACAGCGATACCATGTTCATTACCCTGTGGTCGATACTCCTGGCACTCTCTATCCTCACCCTGCTTCATATTTATATCCTCAAACCGCTCAGCAAACGCGCCCATCCCTATCACGTCGCCAGTAATAATCGGGTCGGCGAAGGTTTATGGCATATCACCATCGCCCCGGATAGTCCGGAGCAGATGGACTTTGCTCCCGGGCAATTCTTCTGGCTTAACCTGGGGCACTCACCGTTCAGTATTAACGAGCACCCGTTCTCCATAGCCTCCAGCCGGGCAGCGCTTCCGGAGATTTCTTTTCTCATCAAGGAAAGCGGCGATTTCACTTCGCGGACAGGTGAGATACCGCCGGGAACCAAGGCTTACCTCGACGGGCCGCATGGCAACAGTACCCTCGACGGTCGCTCCGGTGCCAGTATCGCCTTTATTACCGGAGGTGTCGGTATTGCGCCCGCCCTGAGCATCTTGCGGCAGCTCCATGCCGATGCCGAGCAGCGACCGATACGGCTGGTGCATGGTGTTGAACGTGAGGGGGAGCTGGTCTTTGTCGACGAACTCAACGAGATGCAAAAAAGCCTTGACTTTGGCGCCTATCTGGTAGTGAATGAGCCATTACCGGACTGGTCGGGGCTCCACGGCATTCTGAATGAACAGATGCTCAATCAATGCCTGCGCACAAACGGGTGTGATGACTGGCTCTATTTCGTCTGGGGCCCGGAGGTGATGATGAAAAGCGTTACCCGGACGTTGCGGGGCTGGGGAGTGCCGCGACATCAGATCGTTACCGAGCACTTTACCCTCTAGATGCCTCCCTTTTCCAGATAGCCTCAAGCCCAGTGCCACCCATGGAATTCCATTTCAACCCGCACTATGTTACCATATTCTCTTTGGTCATGGCTTCAAGATTTATCCAGACTATTGATAATTGTTTAACGGCAGGTTACAATTCTTGCCAGCTAACCCGAAAACAAAATCGCAACCGTCGGAGGCACTGCCATGACCAAAGCTATCGTGGTCTATGAATCAAAGTATGGCAACACCGGGCGCGTCGCCGAAGCTATTGTCGAAGGGATAAACCAGGTCCCCGGTATGGAATCGATACTCACCGAACTTAACGAGGTTGACCTGGCCCATATTGACGAGTTTGATGTGATACTGGTGGGCTCCCCGAACCATATGGGAAGGGCTACGAGGAGTGTCAGCAAATTTATCGACAAGCTCGGCAAGCTCAATCTAGCCGGAAAACAGGGGGCGGTCTTTGATACCTACCTCGCCAAAGACTATGCCAAAGCAGTCGGCAGAATGGAAAAACAAATCGGCGAAAAGGTCCCCGGCCTGTCACTGTCGACTCCGGGACTATCGGTAAGGGTTGACGGGATGAAAGGCCCCGTAAGTGAGGGTGAGCTACCCAGATGCCGGGAGTTCGGGCTCAAGATTGCCACCCATGTGCAGCAGTGAACGGCAATACGGCGGGGTATAGCAATTCCAGGTATCATGGCTCACCGGTTCACCAAACCAAAGAGGGGGTACCTTGAAATTTCCATTCAAACTGCCGGAGCTGAAAAAATACCGCCGTGCTCTGGCCTTTTTCCTGGCGGCACTGGGCTACAACGGACTGGTTTTCCATGAAGCCAGGGAAGCCTCGATGACAGCCAACAAGCCACTGTTAAACGTAGGCTGTAAGTCAGCCTACACCGAATCAAGCGATATCAACCTGGACATAGTACCCCGGCAGGCTCCCCGCTTCGTCCTCGGTGACATCCAGGACCTGAGCATGTTCACGGAAAAGCAGTTCGGCGCCGTCTATGCCAGCCATGTACTGGAACACGTTGAAGACCCGGATGCTGCCCTAAACGAAATGTACCGGGTTGCTGAAAACGTTTTCGTTATTACCCCGCTGCCAATCTGGCCCTGGGCGTGGCTTCATCCCGACCATAAATGGGTTCTGTTGGGCACCAAAAAAATTTGCCGCCTACCCCGCATAAAAACGACAAACGGCGACTAACCTCAACAACTGCTTCTGATTTTCCCGAACCAGTATACTGCTTCACTCTCCCCCCTCAGGACGCTTCTTGAAGTCAGTAACTCACCCTCATTGCTGCCGGCTTAATCATTTCAGCCGGAACCCGGGTAATTTCGGCAACCCCCTCCGGGGTATAATCCTTAACGTGAGCTTTCAGTTCATCAAAGCCTATGGTTACAGGACAAACATATTGTCAGTAGAGTATCGGTTACTCTCTGGAAACAACGCCAACCACTTCTATCTCGACGAGGAATTCAGGTTTAGCCAGGTTGACCTGCAGAAAGGTGCTGACTGGTGGATTTTCTACCAGTAACGGAGCATACTGCTGATAGTACTCCAGCTCTGTTTTCCGCATACGAGGATAGTCTTCCAGATTCTTCAGCAGCATGAGCGTCTTGATGACATTGTTCATAGAACTGCCCGCTTCTTCCATCGCCTTCCGGACCTTGTCAAGGGCAATCACCATCTGTTCTTCAAAGACATTCGTTTCTAACTTTACCGTGTCGTCATTCTGTCCCTGGCAGCCGGAGATAAAAATCAGGTTGCCGGCTACTACTGACCGGGCAAACTTGGGAAACTCGGCAGGGACATGGGGATAGGCTAATTTTTTGCCGCCCCAATACTCCGGATAGTAGGTTACTTTCTGGTCCATGAAATGTCCTCCTTCATAATAATAATTGCCATAATTAACGCTGGCTAATATTTTATGTTAACTATACTATCAGATCACTGCCGTAAAAATCAACCCATTAAAATATCCGGCGTCTCTCTTGAAGCAAGATAGCAGTCCCCGGTTATCATTGCCTGTCATCTGTCTCAGACTCACTCCCCTTCTAGCTTTCAGGTTCCCTGTTCCTATTGAGCCGAGCCGCCCGCCCGGCTTCATCATACACGTCTTTTAACGGGATCCCCCGTTTCTCCGCAATCCGCGCGCAGCTCTCATATTCCGGGGCGATACTCATAATCTGGTCCCCAACCCTGCCTATCTTTATTGGAACGTCACCATACCTGGTGTTTACCGGGATGACTTCCCTTGACAGCTTTTTCCTGGCTAAACGATGCATTCGAACACCCAACGTGGCTACTTCGGTGAAGATTATTGATAAAAGCTCGTCGATTCTATCCGGTGTGGTGAGGACACTGAGTATCGTTCCCGGCCGGTTCTTTTTCATTATTATCGGAGTCATGAAGACATCCAGTGCGCCCCGCTTGAGGAGCATTTCGGCAGTATGCGCCACTATTTCCGGACTTACATCGTCAATATTGGTTTCAATGAGAGTAACCTCGTCCTGCTCATATCTCTCCTCAACAGCTTCGCCCACGGAGACTCTCAACAGGTTTGGTATTGGCAGCTCTCTGCTCCCGGCACCATACCCGATGCGCTCTATCATCATCGGCGGCATGGTACCAAAGTTCTCGGATACCTTCTTCAGGATAGCCACGCCCGTCGGCGTGGCGAGTTCCGCCTCAATACCCTGACAGTAAACGGGAATGCCTTTCAGTAGTGCCAGGGTAGCCGGGGCTGGTACCGGAATTGTCCCATGCTGACACTCAACGAACCCGGTGCCAACGTGAACCCTCGATGAATAGACAGCTTCGATACCCAGCTTCTTCATACCGACCAGAGCCCCGACCACATCAATAATGGAATCCACCCCGCCAACCTCGTGGAAATGCACCGCTCCCACGTCTTTTCCATGAATTCCGGCTTCAACCATTGCCAGCTCCCGGAATATTTCCATGGCTGAAGCCTTGACAGTACCATCGAGGTCACTCTTCTCAATAACCGCTACAATGTCTTTATATCTTCTTTCAACATGCTGCTCACTTATCTCAACGGTGAATTTCGTGCCGGTAATGCCGTTTCGGCTGGTCTTCTCCGCTTTCAACCTGTATCCAGAGATTTTCAGCCCGGCTAACTCTGCCTCAAGTTCTGTCAAATCAAGACCGGCGTCAATCAGCGCCCCCAGTATCATATCCCCGCTTACGCCGGAGAAACAATCAAAGTAGGCTATCCTCATTTTCCTCACCCATTCGGTTGATAATGCCGGCCAGATACCCGGCCCCGAACCCGTTATCGATATTGACCACCGCTACGCCCGGCGCGCAGCAGTTCAGCATGCTTAATAATGCCGCCAGTCCGTTAAAACTGGCGCCGTAGCCGATACTGGTGGGCACGGCAATCACCGGTTTATCTGCCAGCCCGCCCACTATGCTGGCCAGGGCGCCTTCCATGCCAGCAACGACAATGATAACATTGGCACCCATCAACTTGTCCCGGTGAGCCAGAAAACGGTGCAACCCGGCCACACCCACGTCGTACAGCCGCTCCACTGTATTGCCCATGACTTCGGCGGTGACGGCCGCCTCCTCGGCAACCGGCAGGTCAGCAGTACCCGCACTGATGACCAGTATGGTTGTTCTGGCTGTTGCCTCTTTCCTTTGCCCGATGGTGATTATACCGGCTATTTCATGGTAGACCGCGTCCGCCCTGACCGCCCGGATAGCGCCATAGACCTCATTGCCGGCTCTGGTTGCCATGATAAAATCGTTTCCCGATGAGCACCTCTCGACAATTTTAACTATTTGCTCTATGGTCTTGCCTCGGCAGAATATTACCTCGGGGAAGCCCTTCCTCAAGCCCCGGTGGGTATCTATCTTGGCAAAACCAATGTCGTCATACGGGAGGGATTTTAGAATTCGAAGTGCCTCATCGACCTCGATTTTACCGGCTTTTACGTCTTTTAAAAGTTCGGTTATTCTCTCCCGGTCCAATGCTATACACCCCTTTTTACCGGCTCATTCATGCTCCCCATCCGGTAGCCTTGAACATCCAGGGTCACATAGGTATAGCCAAGAGACGTCAATGTATCGGCAATTCTGGCGGCTATCTCATCATCGAGCACTACCGGCATATCATCCCGGCTAACCTCTATTCGTGCCAGGTCGCCATGAACCCGCACTCGCACCTGTTTGACGCCAAACGATGATATAAACTGCTCGGCACGGTCAACCCTGGCCAGTTGCTCCCTGGTAATTGTGGTCCCAAAGGGAAATCGTGTTGCCAGGCAGGACTGCGCCGGCCGGTCCCAGGCCGGTACGTTCATCTCCCTGGATAATACCCTGATTTCCTGTTTACTGAGCCCGGCTTCCTGGAGCGGGCTCCTGATACCGAACTGAGCGGCTGCCCTCATGCCGGGACGTAAATCACTCAGGTCGTCATAATTGGTACCATCAGCGATGCAGTCGAGTTTATATCGACTCGCCAGTTCAGTCAGCCTGATAAAAAGCCCTCGTTTACAGTGGTAACACCGTTCGGGAGGATTAGCCATGAAGTTCTCGTCATCCAGCTCATCGGTATGGATAACAATGTGTTTTACGCCCAGCGTTTTCGCGTGCGCCCGGGCTTCCTCCAGCTCTTTCACCGGGTGGATTTCTGACTGCGTGGTAACGGCAACCGCATTATCGCCCAGTATGCCGGAAACAACCGCCAGTAAAAAGGTGCTGTCCACACCTCCAGAATAAGCCACCACCACGCCCCTCATTTTACGCACTATATCTTTTAAGGAACGTAACTTTGCTGAAGGTACCATTCTGCCAATCTCTTTTGCTTACCGGAATCGCTTTGCCTTGAGTGTTTCTTCTCCAGACACCACCATTCTGCGCTTATTGTTCATGCTGACCAGAGGTGACTTCCAAAAGTCAGAGATTGAATTTTTATATACTTTCGCTTTGGCGGGTTAGTGTTTCCTGTATTATACAGCATGTTATGACGAGATAAAAGAAACCGAAACGCCTCTTTCGCAGTTTATTCATTTATTGAACCGGAAACCCATTCCCCGCTGTACCGGTTATGGCACCACTACCCTGTCCGGGACCACAAACAAAAAGAAAAGGCGTGCCCCATGGCTTATTGCTTACAGCAACTCAATTTCGCTCACCACCGAGCCGACACCGGATATCGGTTACTCGTGATTTTTATGTTAAGAGGATAGTAAAATCCGGGCAGAGAAATACTGACCGATTTGGTATATACTATTGTCCAGAATAAAATACTATTCAGAATTTGGAGGTATTATGACAACAGGTTTGTTTGATTTAACGGGGAAGGTGGCGCTGGTTATTCTCACTAAAGATGGTGGACTGGGCGATGCCCAGGCGACAGGTCTTGCTGAGTACGGTGCCGATGTTGCCATTGCCGGCACTGAGCTTGATGGTGCCCGTAAAGTCGCCGAGAAGGTGAGCAAGAAAGGCAGGAAATCAATGGCGTTCGGTGTCGATGTCACTCAGGAGTCATCGGTGGAGGCGATGGTTAACAAGGTGCTCAAGGAGTTTAACCGTATTGACATACTGGTAAATGATTTCAGCACCCGGATACGGAAGCCAGCCACTGATTTCCCGGTCGAAGAGTGGCAACAGGTCATGGACTATAATATACGTGGCTGTTTCATCTGCTGTAAGGTAGTTGGCCGTGAAATGGTGAAACAACACGGCGGCAAGATAATCAACCATTCCTCGGTGAGGGGACAGTATGGGCTCCCCGGCGGCTATGCCGCCTACTGCTCCAGCAAGGGTGCCATCGACACGCTGACCAAGCAGCTTGCCGTGGAGTGGGCTCCATACAATGTGCTGGTTAACGCCATCGCCCCTACCTTCGTGAATGTCCCGCACAAGCCCGGTGACGCCTTTGCCGAACCCGATCCCGAGTTTATCAAGATGGTAACGGCACGTATTCCCATGGGCCGCTGGGGTGAATTGGAAGATTACGTGGGCCCGGCCGTATTTCTCGCTTCGAAGGCATCCGACTTTATTACCGGGCAGACACTCTATGTCGACGGCGGGGTGACCACCTGGTAACCAGTCCATGTGTTGACAGCTATGGCATCAATGCTTTGCTATTTGAGCCACGTTTTTGGGCGGGCAGGTCATTCGCTTCGATACATTTTAACCACATTGCAATACTACTTAACTTTACAGTTCCCTTATATTTACTGTTTTTTAACCTCAAATGGTTTAGAATATATATGTAGCCTATGTTAAAATAATGCTGTTATCCTCTTCGAGACTGACGGACGCAAAGAATTCATCTGCTCTCAAGTGGTGTGGCAACTATGTTTGGTGGCGCGCCCGACTCGACGATTTTGGCTACGGGAGGGGAATTCAGCTGGTTATGGACAATTGGGGTAACGGCAAAACAGGCAGAAAAAATTACTATTTATTAATTATTAATATCTAAGGAGGCAACATTAAAATGGGAGAAGGAATGGACTTAAGCTGGATTAAAACTCCCCACGAGTACGAACCGAGGCGGGTTTACTCGTCTACCGGCACAGACTGGCAAATGCGGGTAAACTTTGACCGCATGCGCCGGGAGCGCTTGCAGAAAGCCAAAGACAAGATGGAGGAGCACGACATCGATGCCCTGGTCGTATTTACCGGGGAAAATATTCGCTATCTAACCAGTGTTTATCAGGGTAACTGGAAATACAACATCGCTATCAGGTATGCTGTCTTACCTCGCGGAGGCGAACCGGTACTCTTTGAGACCGCCGGTAGTGATATGCAATGTGCCAAGATAGATGCTCCCTGGTTAGAGGGGAGAATCCGGCCGGCGATTACCTGGCGCTGGTCTGAGGGTGCCGAGGAGATGATGGCGGACAGGATGGCGCAAAGCGTATACGATGTGCTCAAGGAAGGCGGTGTGGAAAAAGGCAAGATAGGCATAGACCTGTTAGATTACCAGACCATGCAATCCTTCAAGAAATTGAATGTAAATCTGGTCAGCGCCTGGCCGGTGATGTCAGGTGCCCGCGTTGTCAAGACGGCTGACGAGATTGAGTGCATTAAAATAAGTACCGCCTATGGTGACGCCGCCATGTGGAAGATAAAGAATGAGTGGCTCAAGCCCGGTGTCACCGAAGCCTATGTAGATGCCAAGGTTAGCGAATTCCTCTACGAGCATGGCGGCTTCGAGCACTGTTACGACATAATAGTTGCTTCCGGAGGTAACACCAGCCCATATCGTCGCTGGCATACTGACAAGGTCATCAGACAGGGTGATCTGGTAATCGTCGATATTAACGCTACCGGCCCTGGCGGATACTTTGTCGACTTCGTACGCTGTTTCAAGGTAGCCGGCAAGCCGACTCAGCAGGAGAAGGACCTGTACAAGGAAGTACTGGAATCAATGAACGCCGGTATCGAGATGATGAAACCCGGCAACAACACCAGGCAGGTTGCTGAGAAGTTCCCCGTATATGATGATGACAAGTACGGCACGGTAACTCTTCAGCAGTTTGCCCACAGCATAGGCCTATCTCTCTACGAGGGGATGTGGGTATCCCGGTCTTACTCTCTGGACTATCCCGCCGAGATAAAGGAAAACATGACCTTTGCCGTGGAGACCTTCGCCGGTCACCCTCAGCTTAGGCAGACCTGCCGCCTGGAAGATGACATTGTGGTCACCCCGGAAGGTGCGGTTCGGTTGACCCAGATTCCATTTGAGGAAGATTTCCTGGAATAGAACAGTCCCGGGCCTTATTGTACCGGGCTACGTAAAACTTGCAGTATAAAGCAAGAGGACGGTTAGATAAACGAGCGCAGCTAGATGCGCTCGTTTATCAGGCAATGGCCATGCCTTTTGCCGCTGCTCTAATCGGGAGCGTTGTGTTATCAGGGTTTGACAGGTTGAGGAGACAGGTTATTCCTCTGTATTCTGTGTAGCCAGGGAGTTGCTCTGGCTGAATATTTAAGTTAACAAGACTAACCGGTAATTTTTAGGTAAGGGGGAACGAAGCGATGAAGGCAGTAGTAATGCATGATGTCAATAATATGGTGTTCGAGGATATGCCAACGCCATCTCCCGGTAGTGGAGAGATGTTGTTGAGAGTCAGGGCCACCAGAGTCTGCGGAACCGATGTCGGCATGTACCAGGGTAAACATCAGGGGGCTTTTCTACCCCGGGTTTTGGGCCATGAGTGTGCCGGGGAGGTCGTCAAGGTAGGAGATGGAGTCTCCGGGTATAAACCGGGAGACAGAGTCATCATTGACCCGCTTCTCTACTGTGGCAAATGCTACTACTGCCGGATGGGGAAGAATAATCTCTGCGAGAACGGCGGCTTGATGGGCAGGGAGGTAAACGGGTCTTTTGCCGAATATACCATAGTTACTCCGGAGCGAGCGGTGAAGATGCCTGATTCCATGTCCTTTGATGTTGCCAGCTTTGTTGAAGTTGCCGGTTCGGTATCCCATTCGCATTGTATGACGCAGCTACTGCGACCCGGTAACAGTGTGGTTGTATTCGGGTTGGGTAGCATGGGTATGCTCCATATCCAGTTTGCCAAGCTGGCCGGGGCTACCCCGGTTATCGGCGTATCGCGAAGTCAGTGGAAGCTGGATTTGGCCCGCGAGCTCGGGGCTGATGTAGTCATTAATTCCAAGGATGAGGACCCGGTAGCAGCGATAAACAAGCTTACTCCCCATGGTGGTGCCGATGTAGTTATCGAAACGGCTGGAGTTCCGGCGACAATCCGGCAGAGCTATGACCTGGTAAGACCTGCCGGAGAAATACTGCAGTATGGGATTGGCCCCACCTCGGTGGACAATATCAACAGTTACCTTATGTACTACAAAGAGATAACCATCTATGGCGTCAGGGCGTTCACCTTTAATGACTTCAGCCCAGCCATCAAGGTTATTGACAGCGGGGCGATACAGGTAGAACCGCTCATAACCCACCGGCTTCCTCTTGAGAAAACCCTGGAGGGCTTTGAACTGTCGGAGAAGCCATCGGGAAAGGTGCTGGGTATAGTAATCAATAGCTAGCCGGCTACCGAGCGGATTAGCCCTGCAACAACAGCAGCAACACCAGAATATCGAACCGGAGCAACCGGTTGTCCAGGTCGGTCAGATTTCGCAGTGTGAGCGTGAAGCAATCAGCGGCTCATAACAAACCCGTGAAATCTGACCGATTCAGTTTTTACAGCTGCCACTATATGCGAGGTTGCGTTACCTCGTGGGCGGTGGTAATACTGCCTCCGGGCTTTCGTCTACCGCTACCTTACACCCGTAACCCGTACTCGCCTTTTCCGTCACCGCCTTTTCATCACTATTCGACTTGCCATGATGGCATCGGTATGGTAAACAACGCCTGAAGGTAGTCGTAAATAGGCCAAAAATGCAATAACCAGTCTCACTCCTTTGAAATCAGACCGGACTCCAATATTGATTTCTTCGGTAGGCAAGAGTTATTATTGCACGTTCCAATACCTTTAGCTATAATGAGCTAAAACTCCATTGTGGGAAAGGGATGCTTATTACATGTCAGCAGACTGCTCTTTCTCAAGGAAGGCGGTAGCGGTTATGGCTCAGCGAGAAGGACGGTTGATACTGACTGACCAGGCAATGATTTACCGGTTTTCCAAAACTGAAAAAAGGGGAAAGGATGCCAACATTGGATTACAAATTTTTATTGTATAGCCAAGACGCAGGCATAGGCATTGTCACCATCAATCGACCGAAAACTTTAAACGCTCTCAACGCCGAGGTTTGGGACGAGCTATACCAGTTGTTTCAAGCTATTGAGGACGACCCGGAGGTACGGGTGGTGATTATCACCGGCGGCGGAGACAAGGCTTTCGTTGCTGGCGCCGATATTGCCGACATGAAACCCCTGGATACTATTCAGATTCGTAGTTTCGCAGCCAAAAATAGAAGGGCGTCTGACCGCATTTATACCTTGAGTAAACCGGTTATTGCCGCCGTCAACGGCTTTGCCTTTGGTGGCGGACTGGAACTGGCCATGTGCTGCGACCTGATAATAGCTGCGGACAATGCCAGATTCGGTCAGATGGAAATTAACCTGGCAATTACCCCCGGTGGAGGCGGGACACAGCGCCTGCCGCGCCT
>CAYXWH010000005.1:0-52367 GCA_964468755.1 uncultured Dehalococcoidaceae bacterium | reverse complement strand
GTAAATCTGCCGCCCTAAGGGCTACGCAGGTTCGAATCCTGCCCCCTCCACCACCTGAAATTAGAATGATTCCGAGTCGGTAGAGATATAAGTAACATTTCGGAGAGTGTTACCTTCACGCCGCAGTAGCTCAATGGTAGAGCACACCCTTGGTAAGGGTGAGGTTGGTGGTTCGATTCCACTCTGCGGCTTTTGGAGTTTATCCCCGTTTAAGCAGGATGGGCGCTAATATTGCATTGCTTGAAAGCGTTGTGATATGATAGTATGTTATCGATAGGAGGCACGGTCAGAAGAGAGCCGGTTGAGTTGTTCCCTGGGAGAACAGGAATATACCGGTTCGGCTCTGGTTGTGGGCATGCAATAAACGGAGGTTGAAATGGCTAAACAGAAATTTGATCGCACCAAACCACATGTTAATGTGGGCACCATCGGTCATGTTGACCACGGGAAAACCACACTTACTTCGGCGATAACCATGACGTTATCGAAGGCGCTTGGCAGCACGTCATATCGCACTTTTGACAGCATTGACAATGCGCCAGAGGAAAAGGCGCGTGGTTTGACTATTGCCATCGCCCACATCGAATATGAGACAGCAAAGCGGCATTATGCTCACGTCGATTGTCCGGGGCATGCCGACTATATTAAGAACATGATTACCGGCGCCGCCCAGATGGATGGAACCATACTGGTGGTGAGTGCTCCTGATGGGCCGATGCCTCAAACCAGAGAGCATATCCTGCTGGCGCGCCAGGTACAGGTCCCCAGTATCGTCGTCGCCCTCAACAAAGTTGACATGATGGACGACGAGGAACTTCTGGAGCTGGTAGAAGTAGAAGTAAGAGACCTGCTCAACAAATACGAGTTCCCTGGCGACGAGATACCGGTAGTACGGGTGAGCGCTTTGAAAGCACTGGAATGCGGCTGTGGCAAGCCGGAATGCCCGTGGTGCGGTTCTATTTTGAAACTGATGGACGCCGTCGATGACTATATCCCGCTGCCGGTGCGCCCCAAGGACCAGCCGTTCCTGATGCCGGTAGAAGACGTGTTCAGCATCAAGGGCCGTGGTACCGTGCCTACCGGTAGAGTCGAGCGAGGCTCACTCAAGTCCGGAGACGAGGTTGAGATAGTGGGCTTGCACCATGAGCCGCGCAAGGTGGTGGTGACCGGTCTTGAGATGTTTCACAAGACGCTTGATTATGCCGAAGCCGGAGACGCCGTCGGCTGTCTCCTCCGTGGCGTGGAACGGGAGGACCTCGAGCGAGGTCAGGTACTGGCGGCACCGGGTACCATCAAACCGCATACCCAGGCTGAAGCTAACGTGTATGTCCTGACCAAGGAAGAGGGCGGAAGGCATACCCCGTTCTTCAACGGTTACAAACCACAGTTCTATATCAGGACCACTGATGTCACCGGCTCCATCGAGCTCCCGCAAGGTATGGAGATGGTCATGCCCGGTGATAACGTTAACATGAAGATCAAGCTTCTCTACCCGGTAGCCCTGGAGCAAGGTTTACGCTTTGCCATCCGTGAGGGAGGGAGAACGGTAGGTGCCGGCACCGTTACCAAGATTATAGAGTAAATTATGGCTAGGAAAGCGGAAGCAAGAGGAATCATTTACCTTGCCTGTAGCGAGTGCAAGGAAAGGACCTATACAACCAGTAAAAACAGAAGGAATGACACCCAGAGACTGGAGCTAAAGAAGTATTGTCCCCGTTGCCGTGTTCATACACTGCATCGTGAGGCAAAGTAGCACCACGCTCCTAAAGGATGTGCGGGGTTTCGTCAATGACACACCAGGCGGCTACCAAAAGAGGCGGTATAAGGCTTTTTCGGTATATCGGTGAGATTATTAATGAATTAAAGAAAGTTGTCTGGCTCACCAGGCGTGAAGCCGCCTACTTAACCGTTCTGGTGCTGGTTGTCGCCCTTGCCGTAGGTATAATCCTGGGAGCACTGGATTATGGCTTTACTACCCTGGTCGATGAGGTTATGCTGGGGCAATGAATAGCTACTGCGTTCCCCGGTTGAACGCGAGCTAATCAATCGATGGCTAGTTTTCTTTTTTTTCAACGTATGCCGGCAATGAGGTAGATGTGGTTGAGAACGAAAAGCACTGGTACGTGATTCACACTTACTCAGGGCAGGAAGATCGCGTTAAAAAGAATTTAGAGCAGCGCGTCAAGTTCATGGACTCAGAAAATGATGTCCTCCAGATAGTGATACCTACCGAGGACGAAATTGAGGTCAGGAGTGGGCGCCGGCGCACGGTAACCAGAAAAATACTTCCCGGTTACGTCCTGGTTCAAATGGTAATGACCAACAAGAGCTGGGACCTGGTACGCAACACCCCTGGCGTGACCGGATTCGCCGGCAGTGGTGGCAAACCGACACCACTCGCCGAGAACGAGGTAAGTGATATTCTGAAACAAATGGAAGCCGAAGCACCACGGGTGAAGGTTGGTTTCCGCCGCGGACAGAGTGTCCGGGTGACCGATGGCCCGTTTATCGATTTTGTCGGTGTGGTCGATGAAATAAACATGGGAAAAGGGAAGGTTAAGGTGCTGCTGTCTCTCTTTGGGAAAGAAACGGCAGTAGAACTTGACTTTTTACAGGTAGAAAAACTGTAACTCTCTTGAGGAGTCAACATGGCAAAAAAGGTGAGGGCAATCATTAAACTACAGATTCAGGCTGGACAGGCAAACCCGGCGCCACCGGTCGGCCCTGCCCTGGGACAGCATGGGGTCAACATTATGGGATTCTGCAAGGAGTACAACGAACGCACCTCCAGCCAGACTGGCTCAATTATTCCGGTGGAAATTACCGTATATGAAGACCGTTCATTTTCCTTCATCACCAAAACGCCCCCGGCTACCGACTTACTGAAAAAGGCGCTGGGCATTGAAAAGGGAAGCGGCACCACCAGTCACGAGAATGCCGGCACACTGCCCAGAGAGAAACTTCGTGAAATAGCCGAAATAAAAGCCAAGGACTTAAATGCGAATAGCATCGAAGACGCGGAACGAATTATTGAGGGCACCGCCCGGAGCATGGGCATTAAGGTGAAGTGACAATGACCAAACACGGGAAGAAATATTACGAATCAGTAGCACTACTTGAAAAGACAAAGGCGTACTCGCCGCAGGAGGCTATCGAGCTTGCTCAAAAAGCGGCTCAGGCCAACTTCGATGAGACGGTGGAACTCCACCTGCGCATGGGTCTCGACCCCAGAAATGCCAGTCAGCAGGTTCGCGGAGTGGCACTGCTTCCCAGCGGGCTGGGCAAGAAGGTTAGAGTTCTTGTTTTCGCTCAGGGAGAAGCGGAAAAAATCGCCGAAACGGCGGGAGCCGATTATACTGGCGGCGACGAACTGATTAAGAAGATTGAGGATGGCTGGCTGGAATTCGATACCGCTATGGCCACGCCGGACATGATGGGCAAGGTAGGCAAGCTCGGCAAAATACTGGGCCGGCGAGGTCTCATGCCCAACCCCAAGTCAGGCACTGTGGTCACTGCGGAGAACCTGCCCAGAGTAATCGAAGATGCCCGCAAGGGGCGGGTGGAATTCAAACTGGACCGGACGGCAATTATTCACCTTCCGCTGGGCAAGGTCAGCTTTGAAGACGCCAAGCTCCTGGAAAATCTGTCGGCAATCATTGAAGCGGTGGTAAAAGCGAAACCCAGCGGTGCCAAGGGCCAGTATATTAAAAGCGCCTACCTGACCACTACCATGGGGCCGGGTATCCGGCTTGACCTCAACTCCACACTGGCACTCAGCGCCGGCTAGCCTGTTTACCGCCGGGCAAAAATGTGCTACACTAATACCGGGTATAATTGAATATTCCTGAGACAGCGGGTGCTGAATAAAGCTTAAATTGTGCCTGCCGAGGAAATCAGAATGCTCGTTTGTGAGCTGATTGTTCCTTGTGCATGCACAAGGATTTATTTTTTTACGGTGAGATATAACGGGGGCTAGAGCAGGAGGTAGACAGCCATGCACCGAGAAAACAAGGCCCAGGTTATTGACCAGCTAACGGAGGTATTTACCACCTCAAGCCATGCTATTTTGACCGATTACCGGGGGCTAACCGCCGGCGAGATAAACGGCTTACGGCGTCAACTAAACCAGGTCAATATTGAATATAAAGTGGTAAAAAATACTCTGGCCCGCTTCGCCGCGGAAAAGGCTGGCCGGGACGACCTGACAAGCTCATTCCAGGGCCCGTTAGCTATTGCCTTTGGCGAAGGTAATATTACCGAATCAGCCAAGGCGCTGAGCGAATTTATCCGTACATCAAAATCTACGCTAAGCCTCAAGGGAGGCTTCCTGGGCTCCAGGCTACTGAGCGTAGCGGATATCGAGAAGCTGGCTTCACTACCACCAA
The DNA here is from genome assembly GCA_964468755.1 of uncultured Dehalococcoidaceae bacterium. GTDB lineage: Bacteria > Chloroflexota > Dehalococcoidia > Dehalococcoidales > RBG-16-60-22 > CAYXWH01. Next base: position 47,982 of record CAYXWH010000005.1, on the reverse strand, counting down.
GAGACATCTTAATCAGCCAGCTGCTCGGCGGTATGAAAAGTCCAATCACCAATCTGGTCAGCGTTCTGGCAAGTCCAGTACGCGGCATGATGGGGGTATTACAGGCAAGGATTACACAATTGGAGGGAAACTAAAATGGCCGATAACGAAGTAGAAACTGTACAGGAAACAGTCGAACAAGCGGCTCCGGCTGAAGAGCAAGCCCCTGCCCCGGAGGCAGCCAAGCAGCCTAAGGCAGAAAAAGCTGAATCTTCAGCAGCTCCAGCCAAAGCCGAGAAAGCCAAAAAGTCTGCCGCAACCGAGGATATTATAGCGGCTATCCGGAACATGACAGTTCTTGAACTGGCGGACCTGGTCAAGGCGTTAGAAAATGAGTTCGGAGTAAGCGCCGCAGTACCGGTAGCCGCAGCTGGCCCGGCCCAGGCGGCATCAGCCGGCCCGGCCGCCGAAGCTGAAGAGCAGACCGAGTTCACCGTAATTCTTAAGGAAATCGGCGCCAACAAGATTAATGTGATTAAGGCGGTGCGTGAGTTAACCTCGCTGGGCTTGAAGGAGTCCAAAGACCTGGTGGAGGGTGCCCCCAAGCCGGTAAAAGAAGGGGTGAACAAGGAAGAAGCTACCACCGCGAAACAGAAACTGGAAGCCGCCGGGGCTACTGCCGAAATTCAATAAAAACCGGCGCCGGTTCACCATTTGAAACTAATCGGCAAATAGCATATAGTTACCACCGGGGTACTGCTTGGTGAAGAAGTAAAGTAGGCTATGTCCGCTGGAGAATACTTTATACTGATGGGTGTGGGCGGGTTTTTCCTGGTAATTGGCCTGATAGCATTCTTCTGGGGTAAGCAGGAAGAAAAAAGGTACTTTGACACTATTGCCACCCGCACCGATGACCTTAGGGAATTCATAGCGCACTGGCCGCCGCGCCCTCAGCCGGGGGCTTCAAAAACCGGCGGCTGGATAGCCATTGCTATTGGCGCGGTGCTGCTGGTGATAGGGCTGGTTTACTGGTTAATGGCCTAGTATCAATTTTCAGTCAGCCACCCCGGTTATTCCTCGTCAGGCTCAGGGATTAGGCTCAGCTCCTGCAGGTCGGCTTCAATCCGCAACGCGTTGGCTTCAAGTTGACTTGCCGGTAATACCTTTCCTTCCCGAAAAACAAACCAGCCGGCCTGTTGCCAGTATGCCCTCAGCTCCCAGGACTCAATCGAGGTCATATCAACCGCAACATACCAGATACCGGAACCGTCTTTGAAATACTCCGACTGAGCAGTCCAGTTATCGCAGGCGGCGTAGAAATCGGCGAGGTACCCTTTCGCTTCGTGACTTTCCGCCTGAATCAGCAGATGTTCATATACCGCCAGGATCGCCCGGTCCTTGGTAAGGATAATGGTGGCGGGAGGCGGCGTTACCTCCTCCGGCGCCTCCTCTCCGGCCGGCGGAGCAATTTGAAAGTCCTCACATCCGGTCACCAGGCACGGTAAAACCGCCATCAGAACGATAACCAGCACCAGCGGCAGCCACTTCTTGGTATGTTTCAACTGTTCCATCATTTCTTCCTCCTCAGTGCATCACCAAAAGCCAGACTCGGCTGGCAAACAAATGCTTATATCAGTGTCCGCGGCCGGTACTGAATAGCCTCAGCTACATGGTGAGCTTTAATTATACCAGAATTTTCCAGGTCAGCGATAGTGCGCGCCAATTTGATAACACGGTGGAATGCCCTCGCCGAAAGGTAAAGCTGTTTCATGGCTGCCTGCAGCAGGCTCTGGGCAGAATCCTCCATGGGACAGAACTCCCATATCGCGCTCGGTGTCATCTCGGCATTGCATGTCAAGCGGGTCTCCGTAAAACGCTCAAGTTGCCGGGAGCGCGCCGCGGTAACCCTCGACTGCACCGCTGCCGAGGGCTCTCCTAACCGGTTATCAGCCAGCTTCTCGTAGTCAATGCGCGGCACTTCAATAAAAATGTCAACCCGGTCAATGAACGGACCACTGATACGCCGCTGGTAGCGGGAAACCAGACCGGGCGGACAGGTACACTGCCGTACAGGATCCCCGTAGTAGCCACAGGGGCAGGGATTCATCGCCCCCACCAGCATGAAGTTCGCCGGGAAGGTCACCCTGCCCTGCGCCCGACTGATGGACACCAGCTTGTCCTCCAGAGGCTGGCGCAGTACTTCCAGCAGGGAATGACCAAACTCGGGAAGCTCGTCGAGGAACAGTATTCCCCGGTGGCTGAGGCTTACCTCACCCGGCTTCGGCCAGTGCCCACCCCCCACCAGACCGGCATGGGAAACAGTATAGTGAGGAGCGCGGAATGGCCTCTGCCTGATTAACGGCGTATCGGAAGGCAATAACCCGCTGACACTGTAGACCTTGGTTACTTCCAGGGCCTCAGCGGCAGTCATCGGCGGCAATATTGACGGCAATGCCCGGGCCAGCATGGTCTTGCCACTGCCCGGCGGTCCGCACATGATAAGATTATGTCCACCGGCAGCCGCCACTTCCAATGCCCGCTTCACATGCTCCTGGCCCTTGATATGCGCCAGATCACCAGCCCCGGAAGATGGTATAAAATCATCCCAGACATGGTCAGACTGGTACTCCGGGATAGTGATTTCATCGCGTAGATAACTGACCAGCTGGGACAGTGAGTTCACCGGGATAATCTTCACGCCCTCGATTAATGAAGCCTCTCCGGCATCAGGCTCAGGAACAATCACTGTAGATATACCTTCATCGTGAGCCAGGGCAACCATAGGCAGGACACCACTGGTATGGCGTACGCCACCATCCAGCGATAGCTCACCGACCAGTAGTATATGAGAGACCTCAGCGGCAACCTGCTCCGAACTCAACAGAATACCGACCGCAATCGGCAAATCATACGCTGGCCCCGCCTTCTTGAGGTCAGCCGGTGCCAGATTGACCACGATTCGCTTCATGGGAAAGGTACACCCTGAGTTCCTGATGGCGCTGCGCACCCGCTCCCTGGACTCCTGAACGGCAGCATCCGGCAAGCCGACAATGGTGAAGGCGGGCAAGCCGCTGGAAATATCAACCTCAACCTCGACAATAGCTCCATCCAGCCCGACAACGGCACAACTGGTTACCTTGGCGAGCATGAGAAGCTCCTTCTCGCTGACCACTGCATACTGGCTCATTGTAGCTGAAATTACTACGTGAGGCAAACGTTACGGCTGGGATTGCAATGTGATGGCACTGTGGCAATCGGGAGCAATTTCTGGACACGGAAAGACAGGCTAAATAAAGAGGCTGGATACTTTTTTCAGGTATCCAGCCTCATGATGAGTCGTGAGCTTTATTTCGGCAAGCTTGAGCTATTCGCGTTGTCCGTACCTCCTCCCCTGGCCTTCATGGTTACCCCTGGCTCAGTCTGTTTCCACTCCGGCAGTCTTCTTCTCCCGGATAGCTTTCGCCCTTTTCGCCGCCTGGACAATGCCACCGAGGTTCAAGTACCAGACAAAGGCGGCTGGAAAGAGGATGACCGGTATCGCCACCGCTAGCGCTATCACCAACTCCCACTGCATTGTTTTTCACCTCCCTTTTTTATCTACTTACAGTGTATACCCCGGTGACCGGAATAACTTCCGCCGCCATACCTATTTTAGAAATATCAAAACACCTAAACTATCATTGCCGGTTGGTGCTTCTTTTACTGAGGAGCCATCACACCAATGTAGGTACATATGCGTATTCCAAACACCGTAGAAGGTAGTCAATAGTACCCGGAAAGGTGATTCGCGGCTATAGCCCGCCACAAAGACAGTGAAAGAAAACCGTTAATGCGTGGCCAGGGTAAATGGGATGCGGTGAGTGAATATTTATCCAGATGATACTGCTACGCGGTGGCTATTATTCCGGGCAGACCAAAAAGGCGAAATACCACGCCCACAATTGAGGCTGCCAGAATAGCTCCAACCGTCACCTGCGCCAGGGTGTGATGCTTCAGCTCCAACCGTGACCAGGTTACCACCGGGAGCAACACCACTGATATTGCCCCGGCTAGACCGTAGAGGAAAATAAACACGGTTACCGAACCACCGACCAGGGCGGTGTGAACGCTTATCTTCCACCACAGATTAATGAACATGAAGATAACTACCGCCGAAAGCCCGGCCACGAAACAGGCTACCAGTAGCGATGGTGCTCCCAGGTATAAAAGAACGACGCAACTCACCACCGCACAGGCACTGGCAAGCAGGTAAATCTTGCCCCGCTGCTGGCGTACTTTAATGGACAGGCCCTCAATCCGTTCATTATAAAGCAGATATAAAATAACCACGAGGACCGGCAGAATGCTGAACACCAGCGAGATTAACGACCATTTAATCGCTTCCGCAACGCTGGAAGTTGATTCGAAAGCGAGAAGCACAATCAACGCCAAACCTACCAGAAATGGGTTCAGTATAGTGGAGGTTATTTTCGCCAGTTGCGCTTTCATCTCAATCCATATACTACATAGTGTAATTTCACTACTTAAAACTATACCATAAACCGTCGGAATGCGCACTTTTTGAAGCCCTCATTGAGCGTATCCGGTGACTGGTATATAATATAACCGGGGTAAGGTGAAACCATGATAGAGCGACTGGAAAAAATAGAGAAGCGCTATACCCAAATAGAAGAGCAAATGGCCAGGCCGGAGGTAGCTTCGGACATGGCACAGCTCCAGGAACTGGTCCGGGAGCGGGCAGGCATGGAAAACCTGGTAGCCGGTTACCGGGAATATAAAGCCGCCACCGGGACACTTGAAGAGACCAGGGCGATGCTGAGTGACGGGCCTGATGAAGCAATGAGACATCTGGTCGAACAGGAGATAGCCAGCCTTGAATCAAAGCTGGAGCAACTGCTCGACGAGATAAAAATCGGGCTATTACCCAAAGACCCCAACGACGAAAAGGACATCATCATCGAAATCCGGGCCGGGGCTGGCGGTGATGAAGCCGCTCTGTTTGCCGCCGACCTCTTCCGCATGTACAGTCGATACGCCCAGTCGAAAGGCTGGAAAACCGAGATTCTCAGTGCCAACGAGAGTGGAATTGGCGGCTTCAAGGAAATCATTTTTGAAGTGAAAGGCAAGGGGGCGTATAGCCGGCTAAAGTATGAGCGTGGTGTCCACCGGGTACAGCGGGTACCCGTTACCGAATCATCGGGAAGGATTCATACCTCCACGGCAACCGTTGCCGTACTGCCCAAGGCGGAAGAGGTAGACATAGCGATTAATCCCGATGATCTCAAGACGGACATCTTCCACAGTGGTGGCGCCGGCGGACAGAATGTGAATAAAGTAGCCACCGCCGTCCGTATTACCCATATTCCCACCGGTATGGTGGTGGTCTGCCAGGACGAACGCTCCCAGCTACAGAATAAAATCAAGGCGATGTCAGTGCTGCGGACCCGTCTCCTCGACATTGAGAGAAGCAAGCAGGAAGAACAGATAGTCTCCGACCGCCGCTCTCAGGTAGGCACCGGCGATCGCGCCGAGAAGATCCGAACCTATAATTTCCCCCAGGACCGTGTTTCAGACCACCGCATCAACCTCACCCTCCACAACCTGCCGGGATTGATGGAAGGAGACCTGGACGAGCTCATTGATACCCTGGCAACGTCGGAACAGGCAAAGCAACTGGAGGAACAGCTTGCGTGAACCGGAAACAGGCACTGGCCCAGAGCCGAGCCAGTCTGACCGACCACAATATTGACGACGCCTCAATTGAAGCCGAACTGCTGCTCCGGCACGCGCTGCAGATAAGTCGGGCGGAGCTCTTCACCGAGCTTACCTGCGAACTCAGCCCGGAACAGGAAAAAACCTTCCAGCAACTTGTTAAGCGCCGGTTGGCCGGTGAGCCTTCCGCCTACATTACCGGTCATCGTGAATTCTATGGAAATGATTTTTATGTCAACTCTGCGGTCCTTATCCCGCGCCCGGAAAGTGAATTACTGGTGGACAAAGCCATCGAACTCGCCCGGAAGCGTGCCATTGCCACCATTGCCGACATCGGCACCGGCTGCGGAGCTATCGCCGTCAGCCTGGCACTGAACCTGCCTGAAACCACCGTTTACGCCACTGATATCTCAGCCGCGGCGCTCAAAGTAGCCGGAGTAAACATCCAGAGGCACGGGCTAACCGGCCGCGTCCGCCTTCTCCGCGGGAATATGCTGGCTCCCCTGCCCAAACCGGTCGATCTCATCGTAGCCAACCTGCCCTACGTCAAAGAATCAGAACTGCCGCCAACCGGAGAACCACCCCTCGCCCTCAACGGAGGAATGGATGGGCTGGACAAGATAGCAAGACTCTGCGGTGAGCTTAACCGCAAACTCACCCCCCGGGGTTCGGTGCTCCTTGAAATTGGTCAGGGACAGGGGGAAGCCGTGGTTTCCCGACTGCGCCGCTGCTTGCCCTCAGCTCAGATTGAGGTAAGGTCTGACCTCGGCGGTATCGACCGGGTGGTGAGCCTGCACTTGACAGTCAACTTCACCAATTGCTAAAATACTTTTAACCTGCATGAGCCTTAGAGAACTCCAACGGTGTATTGTCTTAAAAAGGAGACACAGTGAACTCGATTGTGTGCATCAAACAGGTGATTGACCCCGAAGCGCCGCCGTCCAGTTTTAAAATTGACACCGCGAGCAAGAAGGCAGTTCTGTCTGGAGTACCACCGGTGGTTGATCCGTACAGTGAATATGCGGTGGAAGCTGCCCTGAAAATTAAAGACGGGCAGGGCGGCACGATTACAGCGATCAGCCTGGGCAACAACATGCTGCGCGAGGTGGTGAAAAAGCCGCTCTCAATGGGAGCGGATGAGCTTATTCTCCTTGAAGATGACGCCTTCACTGACGGCGATAGCTGGACAACGGCTTTCGCCCTGGCAGCGGCTATCAGGAAGGTAGCTGAGTATGACCTCATCTTCTGCGGACGGGAAGCATCGGACACCAATGCCGGTCAGGTAGGTCCGGCCATCGCCAAGCTACTGGGACTCCCCGTAGTTACCCTCGCCCGCAAAATAGAGGTGAGCGATGGCAAAGCCAGGATAGAGCGGGTAACCGATGATGGCTACGAGGTCATTGAGGTATCCCTGCCGGCAGTAATTACGGTAAGCAATGAAGTTGGGGAGCCCCGCTACCCAACCATAAAAGGTATCATGGCCGCGAAAAAGAAGGAGCCGGCGGTCTGGAAACCAGCCGATACCGGACTGGAATCTTCTCAAGTAAGTACTGCCGGTCAACGCGCCCGGATAGTCAAGCTCTTTCAACCGGTTCGTGAAGGCACCTGTGAACTCATCGAAGGAGAGAGCCCGGAAGAGGCGGCCGCCAACCTGGCCCAGAAACTCAGAGATGCCAAGGTATTATGATGGGCTACCCGGCGAGAGCAATAAAGTAAAAGGGATTTACTATGGCAGAAAATAACGGCGTTATGGTTTATGCTGAGACCGCTGAAGGCATGCTGACCGCGATGGCTACTGAAGGGCTTGGTTGTGGCCGGAAGCTGGCTGACGACCTCGGCCAGGAACTATCCGCAGTCCTGCTGGGAGCTGATGTAGAGAGCCTTGCCGGTGAAGCCATTACCTTCGGAGCCGATAAGGTATATGTCGTTGATGACCCCTTGCTGAAAGACTATCGAACTGATGCCTATCTGGCAGCCATGGAGAAGGTGGTCAACGAGGCAAAGCCACAGATTATACTTATGGGACAGACCACCGTCGGCCGTGACCTTGCCCCCAGTCTTGCCTTTCACCTGGGCACAACCGCCACGCTGGACTGTATTGACCTGACCATCGACCCCGAATCAAAGCAGTTGCTGCGCACCAAACCGGTCTACGGGGGTAATGCGCAGGCTGTATTCAACAGCGAGACTAACCCGCAGATTGCCAGCATCAGGCCCAAAGCGATGACCCCGCTGCAACCGGACACTTCGCGAAAGGGTGACATTATTAAAATCGACGCCGGATTAGACCCGGCAGCAATCAGGACCGCGGTCCTGGACAGGGTTGTTGAAGAGGTAGCCGGAATCAAACTGGAGGATGCAGAGACAATCGTCGCCGGAGGCAGGGGAATCGGCGGTCCTGAAGGTTTCCAGCAACTGGAAGATCTGGCCAAAACGCTGAAAGGGGCGGTAGGCGCTACGCGGCCGCCGTGCGACAACGGCTGGGTGCCGGACACCGTGCAAATAGGGATCACCGGTAAAATTGTCGCCCCTGACCTCTATATTGCCGTCGGCCTTTCCGGGTCCAGCCAGCATATGAGCGGTTGCTCCGGGGCGAAGACCGTGGTTGCCATCAACAAGGATGCTGAAGCCAATATCTTTCGCCAGGCACACTACGGCGTTGTTGGCGACTGGAAAAAGATAGTGCCGGCCTTTACCGAAAAGGTCAGGAACCTCCTGGCCTCCTGAAAGAGGGCGGCTCGGTATAAACAAAATAAGACATACTGCCAGACATTAGTGGGTTTTGTCTACTCAATATTTAATGTTGGCAAATTTGTTGCGGTGAGGTGACAAAGTAATGAAAATGGTGAGACTAGTCAGCTGTTTCGTATTACTGTGCCTGCTGGCAATAGTGCCAGCCAGTGTGGTCCTTGCCCAGGAACCGGCGCTCATCTCGGAAGAGCCTGAGGGAGAGCCAGCGGAAAAGATAGAGTTCGATGTGCCCTACCCTTCGGTAGAATCCATTGCCGGTGGCAACTTTGAATTCGAAGTGGAATTCAGATATACCGGAGTGGAAGACCGTGATTTTGAACTGAATACGATAGCGCCCACCGGCTGGGAAGCCTACATGACTCCCAAATATGAGAAGGAAAAGAAGATTAAATCAATCAACATCAAGCCGACAACCACATTTTCGGAACCAATCCGGGTGGTTGTCAGCGCGCCCTTCTGGCCCCTTCCCGACCCCGGAGAATACGAGATTACTTTTGAGGCAACCTCTGGCGATATTACCAACTCTACGAAACTCACTGCGGCAGTAACCGCCAGGTATGCCATGCAACTGATACCGGTAACCGAGCGTTACAATACCAAGGCTACCGCCGGTGAAGACAATAGCTATCAGGTAGAAGTGGTCAACGCAAGTACGGCACCGGTGGATAATATCAAGCTCGAAGCCGTCAATCCCGACGGCTGGGAAATTGAATTTACTCCGGAAAAAATAGAATCCCTGCCGGCTTTTGATAAGCAGACCGTGGACGTCAATATCCAACCATCCAGCAAGACCATTGCCGGCGACTATCTGATTAACCTCAGCGCCCGGGGCGAGCAGGCCTCAGCCCAGGAAATTGATGTAAGAGTTACCGTGGAAACCCCCACCATCTGGGGATGGGTGGGGATAATCATCATCGTCATCGTCATTGCCGGACTGGTCGTAATATTCATGCGCTTTAGCAGGCGATAGAAAAATGACCGAGACACTTGCTGTAGAAACCAAAGACCTGACTAAAAACTATGATGGGGTTACGGTAGTCGACCATCTGGACCTGAATATCCGTGAAAACGAGATATTCGGACTGCTTGGCCCCAATGGTGCCGGTAAGACCACCACCATTCTCATGCTGCTGGGACTGACCGAGCCAACATCAGGTACGGCGCAGGTATGCGGGTTCAGTCCTACCCGCGAACCCCTCAAGGTGAAACGCCAGGTCGGCTACCTGCCGGAAAAGGTGGGCTTTTATGATAGCCTGACTCCGGCGGAAAACCTGAGGTTCATTGCCGAGCTGAATAATATCACCGGTACGGAGGCGGACAGGCTTATTGACGAACTGCTGGAAAGGGTGGAACTGACCAAGGATAGAATGCTGGCAGTTGGTAAATTCTCACGGGGAATGAAACAGCGCCTGGGTATAGCCGATGTCCTGATAAAGAGACCGAAACTGGTTATCCTCGATGAACCCACGTCCGGACTTGACCCGCAGGGGATTAACCAGCTCCTGAACCTGATTGGCGAACTTCCCCAGAAGGGTACCACGGTCGTGCTGTGCTCCCACCAGCTCTACCAGGTGCAAAAGGTATGTAACAGCGTTGGCATCCTTTCCAAAGGCAAAATGGTTATCGGGGGACCGATGGATAAAGTTGGCCGTGATGCGCTGGCGAGAGGGCGGTACACTATCGAGGTCGAAACCGGACAGTCAAGTCCGCAACTGGTCGATATTGTTAAAAAAATCAAGGGAGTCATCAGCGCCGAAGCCAGGGAAAATGTGCTGAGAGTCAGTACCAATGCTGACCTCCGCTCTGAAATTTCCAAAGCCGTCGTCCAGAATGATATTCCGCTGGTCCAGGTGAAGATGCAGGAATTATCCCTTGATGACATCTATATGAAGTATTTTAAAGAAGGTTAGGCAAAGCTATGGCAGCGATTGTACGCAAAGAGCTGGCCGATTATTTCAACGGCATAAGAGTACCGGTGCTGTTCATCCTGGTATTACTTGCCAGTGGCGCCGGGCTCTACGCAGCCCACCAGGGAATCCGCAGCGCTGGAGCCGAGGGGTTTATTTTTCTCCGCCTGTTCACCACTTCCGGTGGCATACTTCCCTCGCTTTCCAGCTTTGTTGCCCTCTTCTTTATCCCCCTCGTCGGCATTGCTCTGGGCTTTGACGCCATCAATAGCGAGCGCTCCGGCGGCACGCTAAGCCGGGTACTATCGCAACCGGTTTACCGGGACAGCGTCATCAATGGGAAGTTCCTGGCGGGAATGGTTACCCTCGCCATTATGGTAACCACCATTGTATTGCTCGTCTCCGGATATGGCCTGCGCATGATTGGCGTGCCACCAAATGCCGAGGAAATCATCCGGATATTCATTTTCTTATTCTTCAGCATCATCTATGGGGCTTTCTGGCTGGGTCTGTCCATCCTCTTCTCCATTATCCTCCGCAGGGTGGCTGCCTCACTGCTGGTCTCCGTAGCCATCTGGCTATTCTTCAGCTTCTTCATGCTGATGATCGCCCCGGCCATCGCCAACGGGCTATCACCCACCGCTGATGGTTCGACGGCAGAAATCATCCGCAACGCCGAGCTGCAGCAAATGATCATGCGGTTCTCCCCCAACTCACTATTTGGAGAAGCGACCACAGTACTGCTACATCCGGTGATACTGGAAACAAACATGGGGCTGGTTGGCGCACTTGCCTCGGGTCAGGCAGCCTATATGATAGATAACCCGCTCAGCCTCGGTCAGAGCCTGCTCATCGTCTGGCCGCACCTCACCAGCCTGATAAGTCTGAGCGTTATCTGCTTCGCGATTAGCTACGTGGTCTTTATGAGGCAGGAAATACGGGCCACCTGACCGGGGTCTATTCCTTCTCCGCTGCTCGCTCGGCAACTATCTTCTGAGTAATCTGGCCCGGCACTTCTTCATAGTGGCTGAATTCCACGGTATAAATGCCTCTTCCCTGCGTCAATGACCTCAGGTCAATGGCGTAGCGCTGAACTTCAGCCAGCGGTACCTGAGCCTCAATAATATTATAATCACCGGCCGGGTTCATCCCCTGTACCCGGGCCCGCTTGGTATTGAGGTCACCAATGATATCACCGGTGAGGTCACCGGGCACCGTCACCTTGAGATTCATTATCGGCTCTAACAGAATGGGGTTTGCCTGAGCCAGCCCCTTTTTGAATGCCTGCGCCCCGGCGATTTTGAAGCAGATTTCGGAAGAATCAACCGGGTGAAAACTGCCGTCGTACAGGGTTGCCCTGACGTCCACGACCGGGAAATTGGCGATTGCGCCATCGTGAAAGGCTTCATTTACCCCCTTCTCGACAGCGGGAATGTAGTTTTTCGGCACGGCGCCGCCCACAATCTTTTCGGTAAACTCGCTGCCACTGCCACGGGGCAATGGCTCCAGCTCCAGAAGGACATGCCCGTACTGGCCATGCCCGCCGGTCTGCTTCTTATGCTTGTATTCGGCATTGGCTGACGTGGTGATGGTTTCTTTATAAGGCACCCGGGGAGTTACCATATCCACCTCAACGCCAAACTTCCGCTGCATCTTCTCGGCAGCCACATCCAGCTGGGTCTCTCCTATACCGGAGAGAATCGTTTCCCCGGTGTCAACCTCCCGTCGGACACGCAGCGTGGGGTCTTCCTCAGTAAGCCGGGACAATGCCGAACCCAATTTGTCGACATCAGCCTTGGTCTTGGGGAATACCGCCTCGCTGAAAATGGGGTCGGGGAAGACAATAGGGACAATCTTTACCGGCTTGTCCTGGCTACTCAGGGTCTCACCGGTACCGGTCTGGCCTAACTTGGCAACCACCCCGATGTCCCCGCCTCTCACCTGGGTCACCGGTTCCTGGTTCTTTCCCCGCATGACATAGAGCTGACCTATCCGCTCCACGCCGTTATGGTTGGCATTCCACACCTGAGAATTACTTTCGATAACGCCGGTATAAACCCGGAAGTAGGTAAGTTTACCCACGTATGGGTCAGCACTGGTCTTGAACACGAGCGCCGCCAGCGGACCGTCCTGACTCGGCGCGATGGCACCACCTTCGGTAATCACCTCCCGCTCTCCGGCTGATGGCAGGTAATCATCAATCATGTCCAGCAGCCAGTCCATACCTGTGTTCTGCAGGGCGGAACCAGCGAGTATGGGGACTATGCTGCCAGCGATTACCGCCTTACGCAGGTTGGACCTCATCTCTTCAAGGGAAAGCTCCTCACCACCCAGATACTTCTCAATGAGACTATCGTCGGTCTCCGCTACCGCCTCAACCAGTTTCTCCCGGTATGATTCAACCTGGCTCTGCATCGCCGCCGGTATCTCCACCTCCTTGGCTGGAGAGCCGGTGCAGGCTTTGAGCGTCAGCAGGTCGATTATCCCCTCAAAACTGGTATGGGCTCCAATGGGGAGCTGTAACGGCAGGCACTTGGCACCGAATTTCGACTGTATTGCCTGCACCGTTTGGAAAAAATCGGCGTTCTCCCGGTCCATCTTATTGACCAGTATCAGGCGGGGTAACTTGGCTTCATCACAGTAGCTCCACACCATTTCCGTGCCCACCTCGACTCCGGAGGCGGCACAGACAACGACAATAGCCGCTTCAGAAACGCGCATTGCCGCTTTGACTTCGCCGACAAAGTCAGCATAACCGGGGGTATCCAGAAGATTAATCCTGGTATCCCGCCACTGGCAGGGAAGTATCGACAGATTAATGCTTATCTTGCGCTTGATTTCATCCGGGTCATAATCAGAGGTAGAACTGCCCTCATCAACCTTGCCCAGCCGGCTGATTGCTTTGGCAGTGAACAGGGCTGCTTCCGCAACCGATGTTTTCCCGGCACCGCAATGGGACAGTAACACCACATTTCGAATGCTATCCAGTCCGTATGTCTGCATTTAATCACCCACTCTTAAGAAATATCTGACTATCATTATACCCGCAGTCGGGGAGCAGGGGCAAGTTAATCAGGGCTCAGCCGTTACCGCAGTACCATCGGGGTAACAAAGGTCTCAATGAGAGCCGCCGGTACCAGCAAGACACAGGCTACCCCCATGTATTTCAAGCTCAGCCTCATCGCGGAGGGAAAGTGCTGTCTCCGTTTTCTGGAGACAAGCGCTATCATAGCCATTACACCAAAGTTCAGAGCCGCCGCCTCACCGATAATTATTGCCGGTATTTCTAATATGCCGTGCGGGAGCAAGGCGGCAATGACCAGGCCCACCGATGTTTCCCGGGCAACCTCCGCCGCCACCACTGCCAGCACCCCACCATTGAGAAGCAAAGTCAACACCGGCACCACACATAACAGCGGACTGAGGATAAAGCCTACCAGCAGCGCCAGGACATTTTTAAAAAAGATAAATAGCGCGGTTGACACGGTAAATGGCGCTAAGGCGCTACCGAGCTCCCCCAGTACCGCCAGTTCATCGGTAAGGATATCGCCCACGCCGACCGGCATAGCCAGCCCGGCCACCATACCGATGACAAAGAGGCCAGCAGTGACGACGAGCCACCATCGATACTTCATGTATACCCCGTTGAAACCGAGTTACTTTGCCAAGGTAAATCCCCCCGACTATCCCCCATGGTAAAAGACGGCTTACTCTTCCCAGGCATCCTTACCAATCAAGGAGACAAAGTGACAACCACCCAGGTTTTCAACCTTGGTCCTGGTTTTGTGCCTGGTAATTTTACATAGTTCCTGTAAGTAGCGGGAGCCTACCGGAATCACCATCCGCCCGCCGATAGCCAGCTGGTCTAAAAGGGTATCCGGCACTCTGGGAGCTCCAGCCGTCACCAGGATGGCATCATAGGGGGCGCCCTCCACCCAGCCCAGCGTTTCCCCGGCGGGGTGCATTTCAATATTGGTATAGCCCAACCTGTCCAGCACCTTGCGGGCACGCTGCGCCAGTGCCTCCAGACGCTCTACCGTGACGATATACTTCGCCAGTTCTGCCAGGATGGCTGTCTGATAGCCGCTACCGGTCCCTATTTCCAGTACCTTTTCATCACCGGTCAGTTCCAGCGCCTGGGTCATGAGGGCAATGATGTAAGGTTGAGAGATAGTCTGATCCATGCCGATAGACAGCGGCCTATCATCATAGGCAAAGCGCCGGTTCTCCGGCGGGATAAAGAGTTCGCGCGGTAAACGGGACATAACCGCCAATACCCGTTCATCCTGGATTTCGCTGCTCAGATACCTGGTTAATCTCGCTCTTTCAGCCGTAAAGTCCATTACTAATCGCTAGTAAGAAGTCAGGGTATAACCACAACAAGCACGATGAGGATGACGATAATTATCCCGGCTAAAATACCGATCCTTCGCAGCTCAATGGAAATATACGGATACCGGGCAGCATCCGGCTTTACCACATGGGGCGATACCGGTACCGCTACCGCTGGCCTCTCCACAGGAGTCAGCGTCTCCACCCCGGGAGTCGTCATGTCCGGAGCCGCCGGCTGTGACGACCTCATCATAGCCCGGAGCTTGGCTTTACCTTTTTTACTTTGGGGAACCTGCTTTCCTTTCCCGTGATGTTTAGCTGGCATCCGGCACCTCCCCCTCTGATAACCATAATAGTTGTAATACTGACATGCTTCTGTTCTCTCCGGCAAGATTACTTCTTAGCCCGCGGGTGAGATTTCTCATACGCCCTTCGGATGTGTTCGGTGGTCAAATGAGTATAGACCTGTGTGGTTGATATATTGGCATGACCCAGCAGTTCCTGCACCGCCCGCAAGTCAGCCCCGCCACTGAGCATATGCGTGGCAAAACTATGCCGCAAAGTATGCGGGCTAATCTTGGTATCCAGTTTGGCTGATTTGGCATACTCCTTCAGCTTCTGCCAGAATCCCTGCCTGGTCAGCCGCTCCCCGCGGGCATTGAGGAAAATAGCCGTCTCATTCTTACCACGCGCTAACCGGGGGCGGATTTCATCGATATATTCCTTCACTGTCCTGGCTACCTGCTCATAGATGGGAATGATACGTTCCTTGTGTCCCTTCCCGAAACAACGAACGGAATATTCCCCCTCGGTATTGATATCACCCAGGTTCAAAGACACCAGCTCAGTTATCCGCATACCACTGGCGTACAGTAACTCCAGCATAGCCCTGTCCCGTTTCGCCTCCGCTGTGGTGAGCTTGGCTGGCTGCGCTAACAAACGGCGTACCTGATCGATGGAAATAGGTTTGGGTAATGCCTTGCCCACACCGGGAGAACGCATATTTTCGGTAGGGTCAATCTTGAGAACGCCCTCTGCCACCATGAAGCCAAAGAAAGACCGGGCGGCAGCTACCTTGCGAGCCAGTGTAGTGGGCACATAGCCCCGTTCTTTCAAATCAAGCTGATAGCTCAACATCCCCTGCCGGTCAAAATTTACCCACGATGGCACTTCACCACGCCTGGCTGCCGCTGCCTCTATAAAATCAGCCAGGCTGTTCAGGTCATTCCGGTAGGCAGCAATTGTATTCTCCGAGTAGCCTTTCTCCACTGTCAGATAATTCAGAAAGTTCTTTATCTCCTCTCTCACCACGCCTCCTCTCGGCTTTAAAAAAGCCCGGTTTCTCTATTCAATAATGCTGATTGAACAGAATCATATAATAAACACTATTTCACGATTTATAGTACCATTTTTACCACATTATGTCCAGTAATTTATTCACCGTTGTTGATAACGAACTCCATCTAGTTGAACAGGGCTGGCAAGAGATATTACATGAAAGCTAAAAACCGGCGCCGGTATGTCCGGCCGGCGGTTGCCGCCCGGGCGTGGTACGCCGTAGTCGGGCAAGGACAAAGGTCATCACCAGACCAATAAGGCATAGCCCAATAATGGCATAAAAGCCGGAATCAAAAGAACCGGTGAAGTCCCGCAGCCCGCCAAGGAGATAGATGAAGCTGAACGCACCCAGATTGGCAAATAAATTGCTGAAGCCCCGTGATATGCCGGCGGTACGCGTACCCAGGATTTCCACCGGAAAGGCAAACAGTGGCCCGAAATACATCTGCACAAATAGCGCGTTAATAAAGATGGCGACAATAAGCAACACCATGCTTTTCACCACGATAAACAACCCGACAGTAACCGCCAGCATGACAAGGGATAAACCAATAACCAGAACCGGGTTTTTCATCCGGTCAGAGATGTAACCACCGAGCATGTTCGACGGTGCAATAATACCGGTACGGATGGCAATGAGCAGTCCGGTGAGCTGTAAAGCCAGCCCTTTCTCCTCAATGAGAAGGCTGGGCAGCCAGAACTCAATACCCTGCCAAATCGCCAGCCTGATATACTGCAGAATACCACAGACCCACATGACCCGGTAGCGAAAGAGCCGCAGTATTTCCCCAATGGTCACCTTCTGCTGTCCGCCCCGGGAAGAGGACACCCTGCCAAAGCGGGCAAAAATAAACGAGATAATTATCCCCAATGAAGCGAAACCAATAAACGGTACACGCCAGCTATAGTGCGCCACAAGTAACGGGCCAACGATATCAAGGGTAATAGTGCCTACAAACATGCCTACCAGATAGAGTCCCATAGCGGTAGCCTGCCGGTGCGGGGGGAACCATCCGGAAAGCAGCGCCAGCCCCGGGGCAAACAGAAAAGCCCGGGAGCACCCGGATAGTGCCTGCACCGCCAGTGCCTGCCAGTACTCGGTCACCAGGCCAAGAGCCAACGCCAGAATGGTGGTACCCAGCACACCAATGAAAAACAACCGTTTGGGACCGAAGCGGTCGGTCAGGTACCCCACCGGGACCTGCATCAAAGCGTAGACAAGAACGGCTACTGCCGAGAGAGTCCCTCCCTGGGTAAAGGACAAACCGAGGTCTCCGCGAATTAACGGCAAAAAGAGGGCAATACCACCGAAAGAGAGCGCCTGAAAACTCTGACAAAGGGTAACCAGGGAAACGGTGACAACCCGGTTTCTTTTAAACCCGGCGGAGCCTTGCGCATCTTGATACATAGGGATATATTGATTATAGCAAAGTCACCGAGAGAATAGCTAACGGATTCGGTAACCTAATTCCTCGTTACCACATTACTTGACTGCGTATTGACCGAGACTACGGGGTGTGTTATCCTTTCCCCATATAGAGGATCAAATCAGCAATAAGATAAAATTGCCTCGCAGGACTGGAGCAGCTACCAAATGGATTCATTCGAGCAGCAGTGGCAACGCTGGTTCCCGGAAGAAGAAAAACCATCTCCACCCCGTCGCCGCCAGGGTACCGCCTCCAAGGTTTTACTGACCCTTGGTGGAATCCTGCTCCTGTTCATCATTATCAACACCGCCAAAGGCATTTACACGGAGTGGCTCTGGTTCGGTAGCCTGGATTACAGCAGTGTCTACACCACCATTGTCAACACCAGGGTGCTGTCGTTTTTCATAGCAGCCATTATCGCCGGCATCCTGATTTTCGGGAACTTAATGCTGGCAGCGCGACTGCTATCCCCGAACGGGAAGAACATCTGGCCCTGGTCTGTAATGACCCGGATAAAGCGGTCTGCCCGGCTGGCCGTGATTCTGGGAACAGCGATACTCAGCTTAATCTTTGGTCTGGTAGCCCAGGGGAACTGGCTGGCATTTCTCCGCTTTTTCAACGGGCAGCCCTTCGGCGCTACCGACCCTGTCTTTTCCCGGGAACTCGGTTTTTATGTCTTTTCCCTGCCCTTCTTTAACTGGCTGCGAGGCTGGCTCCTGGGTGTATTGATAGTTACCTTCCTGGTGACCCTTGGCAGTTACTTTATTGGCTCTATGCTACAGCGACGCCGGTTTGATTTACCCCGTCCGGTACTGGCTCATCTCGGCGGACTGGTCATGGCTATTCTCGGTCTTTTCGCCTGGGGCTACTGGCTGGGTATCTGGGAACTGGTCTTCTCGGACCGTGGGGTGATTTTCGGTGCCGGCTACACCGATATGAACGCCCAGCTTCCCGCACAATGGATCCTTTTCATCGTGGTGCTCATCTGCATCGTGGTCATAGCCGCCGCCATCTGGCGGCGCAAATTCCGCTGGCCCCTCTACGCCATCGGAGGATGGATAGTGGCCGTTATCATCGTCGGGGCTATCTTTCCCGGCATCGTGCAGCGTTTCCAGGTTCAACCCAGTGAACTTGCCCGGGAAAAGCCCTATATTGAATACAATATTCAATTCACCCGGGAAGGCTTTGCCCTAAACCGTATTGAGGAGCAATCATATCCCGCCGAAGAGCTACTGAGCCAGCAGGACCTGGTCGGAAATGAGGTAACCATCAACAATATCCGGCTCTGGGACCCGCGCCCGCTTAAAGACACCTATAAAGAGCTCCATGCCATCAGGCTTTACTATGATTTCAATGACGTGGATATTGACCGTTATACTATCGATGGCCAGTACCGCCAGGTTATGCTTTCCGCCCGTGAACTCTCCCCGGAGAAGCTGGCGGGGGAAGCCCAGACCTGGGTCAACCGCCGGCTGCAATTCACTCATGGCTATGGTCTGGTGATGAGCCCGGTCAATGAAATCACCCCCCAGGGACTCCCTGAGCTACTGGTAGAGAACATACCACCGGTTGGCTCCTTTGATGTCCAGCAACCGGAGATATATTACGGTGAAAAGACCAATAATTATGTGATTGTACACACCAAGACCGAAGAATTTGATTATCCCAGCGGTGATGAGAATGTATACGGTGAATACAAAGGTGAGGGCGGAGTCAGCCTGAACGGCATCCGCCGCCTGGCTTATGCCTGGCAACTTGCCGACCTGAACATCCTTATCAGCGGCGAAATCAGCGGAGAGAGCCGGGTGCTCTACTACCGCAATATCCGGGAAAGGGTGAATCACCTCGCGCCATTTCTACAGCTTGATAATGACCCCTATCTGGTGGTAATCGACGGTCACTTATTCTGGGTGCAGGATGCCTATACTACCACTGACCGTTATCCTTACTCGCAGCCGTTTGGCGGGCTGAACTATATCCGGAATAGTGTCAAAGCGGTTATCGACGCGCATGATGGCGATGTGACCTTCTATGTCACTGACCCGGATGATGCGCTGATACAGACCTATCAGGCCATCTTTCCTGACCTCTTTGTCCCGGTTGAGCAGATGCCAGCCTCACTGCGCGCCCATATTCGCTATCCGGAGGACATGTTCTCCATCCAGTCCACAGTATACCAGAGCTACCACATGCAGGACGCCAGGGTGTTCTATAACAAAGAAGACCTGTGGTCAATCCCCAACGAGGTCTACTACGGGAATGAGCAGCAGGCAGTGGAACCCTACTACGTAATCATGCGTCTTCCTGAAGAGGATAAGGAAGAATTTCTACTGATGCTGCCTTTCACCCCGGCGAACAAAAACAATGCCATCAGCTGGATGGCAGCCCGCTGCGACGGCGAGCGCTATGGCAGCCTGCTTGCCTACCTCTTTCCCAAGGAGCGGGTGATTAAGGGGCCAAGCCAGATAGATAAGCGGATCTCCCAGGACACCGCCATTACCGAGCAACTCGCGCTGTGGAGTCGCGGCGGTTCGCGGGTTATTCGGGGTAACCTGCTGCTGATACCCCTTGACCAGTCCATGCTCTACGTGGAACCGGTCTTTCTTCAGGCAGAAGCCGGCGGACTCCCGGAACTGAAGCGTGTTATTGTCGTTATCGGCGAGCAGATAGCTATGGAACCCACGCTCCAGGAAAGCATCGCGGCTATCTTTGGCATCGAGCAACCACCACCGGCTCCGACACCAGGACCGACGCCACCAGCGCCATCAGAAATCATAACCAGCGAGGTTGCCGACCTTATCGCCCAGGCACAGGAGCATTATGACCAGGCACAACAGTACCTTAAAGATGGCGACTGGTCAGGCTACGGTGAAGAGCTGGACGCCCTGAAAGACGTGCTGAATCGGCTCGCTGAGCTTACCTCCACAGAGTAAAAACTCCCCCGGCTTTCCGGTACCCCACCCATTACCCCGGCACGCTTGCCCGCCCCCGATTGACCATTTATTCCCATGACCAAAGAGCTATTGTCATCCCCCAAAAAGTGCCAGTAATATAAACAGGGGTAATCCGTCTCAAACCGGAAAGGGTCACTATGCGAAAAAAACAGTTAGAACAAGCTCAGACGCTGTTGCGAAAGCATCTGCCCGAAACTGAGGCATTAAAGTTAATACCCGAGGCAATGGCGAGAAAATACGCGGCTATACCCGTCGCTATCGAAGGTAACGTCTTAACGGTAGCCATGGTGAATCCCTCTGATATCTTCGCCCTGGAAGCCCTCGCCAGCCAGACCCAGATGCGGATCGAGCCGGAAGCCGCCAGTGCTGAGGAGGTTCATGAAGCCATAGACTTTAATTATAAAGCCTATGATGAAATTGAGAAGCAGATTTCCAACATCACCCTTCCCGGTGAAAAAAGCACTCAACAAATCAAACTGGATACGTCCACCGAGGCACCGGTAGCCCAGGCACTTACCCTCATTGTTGACGAGGCGGTAAAAGCCCGGGCTTCCGATGTTCATCTTCAAACGGAAGAAGACAGGCTGCGGGTGCGCTATCGCGTTGACGGCACTCTCCTGGACATGTTTTCCCTGCCCCTGGAAACCGCCACCCCCCTCATCTCACGAATCAAGATCCTGGCGAGCATGAACATCGCCGACCACCACCGCCCGCAGGACGGTCAGTTCTCCGTAAAAACAAAGGGTCGGCTCATCGATGTCCGGGTCGGCACTATTGCCACTGTCTACGGCGAAATGGCTGCCCTTCGACTCCTCGATAAGTCACGGGCAATGATTAACCTTCCCGAACTCGGTTTCCTTCCCGATAGCCTGGAAAAGTTTGAAAAGATGCTGAAAGTCCCTTACGGCATGATTCTGGCCAGCGGTCCCACCGGCGCCGGCAAGACGACCACCCTTTATGCCTCGATTAACCGCCTGGATAAGATAGGAAGAAACATTATTACCATTGAAGACCCGGTAGAGTACCGCTTTAAAAACATCAACCAGATACAGGTGAATCCCCGGGCGGGGATTACCTTTGCCAGCGGGCTGCGGTCCATACTACGTCTTGACCCCGATGTCATCCTGGTCGGTGAGATACGCGACGCCGAAACCGCCAACATCGCCATACAGTCAGCCCTCACCGGCCACCTGGTGCTGTCTTCAATCCATGCCAATGACGCCATCGGTGTGGTAATGCGCCTCATCGATTTGGGGGTCGAGCCGTTTCTGGTATCCTCGGCGCTCATTGGAGTGGTCGCTCAGCGAATGGTGCGCACCATCTGTCCCAACTGCGGCCAGATGAAAAAGGTGCCCATAATTGAGCAATTGACCTACAGCAAAGAGGTTGGGGAAGAACGAGACGAGTTCCTCTACGGCAGCGGCTGCAAAGCCTGTGCCAATTCCGGCTACAAAGGACGAACCGGTATTTTTGAAATATTACAGGCTACCGACGAGCTGAGAACATTGTTACTTAACGAGGCCAGTTCCAGCCAGCTACGGGAGCAAGCGATTAAAGACGGGCTGGTAACGCTGCTCAAGGATGGCATGTACAAAGTGAAAGAGGAAATCACTACCCCATCCGAAGTGCTGCGCAATGCCTACACGGTTGAGTAATTTGCAGCTTCCAGGGGAGAGGTAATGGTATACCAATATGTAGCCTACAATGAACGGGGTGAAATAGTCAAAGGGAAGCTCTCCGCATCCGGCGAGGAAGCTGCTGCTGATTTGCTGAGCTATGCCGGTTACCGGTTGATTAACCTGAAGTCCTACACACCCTTTCTCAGCTCAGACCGGCTGGCATTGCAGTTCTTTAAAATAAAACCAAACGATATAGTACTCTTCTATCGCCAGCTCGCCCTCCTCCTGGACTCCGGGGTGAATATTGTTGCTGCTCTGGAGCTGCTCCAGAGCCAGATGTCCAACCGCGTTCTGAAGAAGGTACTCGACGAGGTCATCGCCGACCTGAGGAACGGCAGTCAGTTATCCACGGCGCTGGGCAAGCACCCTGAGGTCTTTCCGGCAATTTACTGCCGGTCATTGAGTGTCGGTGAGCAGACGGGCAGCCTGGAGACGATGCTGAGGCAGATAGCCGACTACATCGAGAAGGAAGTCGTCGCCAATAAGAAGATTAAAAGCGCCCTGATGTACCCGGTAATCACCGCCGTAGTCGCCATTATTGTTATCGGCGTACTGGTTGTCTTTGTCCTGCCCGCTTTCAGCAGTCTGTATGAGTCGCTCGGCGCCGAACTACCGGCAATGACCAGGATAGTTATTGACATGGCGAACATGCTGCGGAGCAACATCCTTTACATTGTGCTCGGACTACTCTTTGTAACCGGCGTAGCCGTTGCCTATATTAAAACGCCGGAAGGGAAATATAAGTGGCATAAAATGCTCATCAGCCTGCCCCTGATGGGACGGGTAAACCTGCTCAATGAGCTATCGCGCTACTGTCGCAATATCGCTCTGCTCTTTCGCGCCGGTCTGCCACTGACGGAAATCATGCCCCTGGTCATCCAGAGCGGCAGTAATAGAGTGCTTACCCAGGCTCTCACCGATGTGCAGCAGGATATGCTGAAAGGTGAAGGTTTATCCCAGCCGATGACCAAGAACAGCCTTTTCCTGCCAATGATGGTGCAAATGGTCAAGGTCGGGGAGGAAACCGGCAACCTTGACACCTCGCTGAACGCGGTAGCCCAGAGCTATGAAGCCGAGGCTGAGGATAGCACCCGCTCGCTCATCAATCTCATTCAACCGGCGATGACCCTGGTTATCGCCATCGTGGTGGGGTTGATGGCACTGTCGCTGGTAAGCGCCATGTACTCCATGTACGGGCAGGCATTCTAGTATAAAGAGGGAGGCCAGGCCGGCTTATGTTCCGGAGAACCATGATAGTCCCATATCAACTACTGAAAAGACTAGGGAGTCTCCCCGGCAACCAGTCAGGGGTGGCTCTTCTGGAAACACTGGTCGCGCTGGCCCTGCTGGGCGCAATCGCGGTTGCCTTTCTCAGCGGCTTATCGACCAGCGCCAAAGCCACCGTGGTCGCCAATGAACAGAATACCGCGGAAAGTCTGGCTCTTGCCCAAATGGAGTGGGCCAAGCAGCTTGCTTATTCTGAGAATGCCACGGGATACGCCCCGGCACCGGTCCCCGATGACGTAGACTATACCGGTTATTCGGCCAGTATCACCGCTGAACCGGTACACGCAACCGATGACGGTATTCAGAAGATAACCGTCACCGTTACTCGTAACAGCAAGGAAGTTCTCGAACTGGAGAGCTACAAGGTGGACAGATGAGGAAAGGGCAAAAAGGTTTCACTGCGCTCGAACTGATAGTGGCTTCAGTGATTATCGCGCTCATAGGTAGTGCCGCCATGACCACCACTTTCCAGATTTTTAACTGTAACGAGCGCAATAACAACGAGATGACGGTTATCCGCCAGGTGCAGAACGCCGGCTACTGGATCAGCCGCGATGCCCGCATGGCGGAGATCGTGGTCACCGATAACCTGTCGGCTGATGATTTTATGATTCTATCCTGGACAGAACGGGACTATGAAAGTGATGACGTGTACCACTCGGTGACGTACTATTTCACCGGGCTGTCGGACCATGTGGGAACCCTCATGCGGAACCACTGGAGCAGCGACGGGTTGAATGCCGATACCAGAATTGCCGATTACATCGGCTATGACCCGGTTGACCCCGCAAATACCAGCAATGTCAGCTATCAGAATGAGATTTTCACGGTAAAGATAGCAACAACCTACGAAGATGCCGGTGAGACCAGGGAGTACCAGATTAGCCGCCGCAACAATTTTAACTGACCGGGGACAACAATGATAAGATTTTTAAAGCGAGCCATTGCCAGTGAACGAGGTCAGGCCCTGCCCATCGTCCTAGCGCTCCTGATGCTCGGTGGGCTGACCATCGTCCCCACGCTGAACTACGCGGCAACCACCCTCAACCACACCCGTGTCGTCGATAAAGGCATAAATGGAATATATGCGGCGGAGGCGGGGATAGAAAACACCCTCTGGTGCCTGTCAGAGAGCACCTCACCACCGGCACAACTGTCGGATAACGTTAACCGGATGCAGGTGGATATACAGACCGACGATAAAGGGGTTTTCACCGTCTATTTTGGCGAACTGGTACAGGCTGGCAGCCACAATCAGCATCTCGGGGTAAGCGGGGATATCGTATGGGACGGAGGTGCCGAAGCCTGGAAATACACCATCACGGTTACCTGGCAGGGAGAAACGACGGTCATACACATAACCGAGGTCGGAGCCAGGCTGCCGCCCGGCTACCAGTACAAGCCAGATTCAGCGGCCAGTTTTCCCGATAACCTGTCAGCCGCCGAGCCGGCAGAACACCAGGACTCGGCGGGAGCTTATATGTACAAATGGGAATTCCCGGAACCCTATCCCGATGTTTCCAAGAATGATCCGATAGAGACCCAGAGTTTCTACATCACCGGAGACGGAGAACTGGAGGGTGATTATTCCTGGGTGGTGGCTAACCGGACTGACATTGGCGAGGTGGGCGAAATGACCGGTGAACTCTACGTCATTACGGCTACCGCCAGCAAAGACAGTGAGACCACCGCCACCATAGTTGCCGATATTATAATGATTGACTCAGTGCCAACTATTATTTCCTGGCGAGTAGTGAACTAATGCCGCCGGTTAGGAGCATAAATTGAAGCTAAGCAAAACAGGCTATCTCGTTCTCATCACCGGCATTTTCATTGTAGCTGTCGCCAGCCTTGGTTTTACCTACGCCAAGCAAATTGAGGCGCAGGACCAGCTCAATGCGGATATAGCCATTGCCGAACAAAGGTTAAGCAATTTTGAACTCAAAGACCTCTCGTCCCGAAAAGCAGCGCTGGACGAGCAGGCTGAGCAGATTCAAGCCGAACTGGAAACTGCCCGGGATGACCTGTGTTTTCCCATCGATAGCATCGAGGAAACCGACATTCTATTTGAGATTGCCAAGTCCTGTAATGTGAAACTGATGGTCCTGTCCACATCAGGCATCTCACCGGAAGAAATGGCCGGTGTTAACTGCGTGGCATTATCCTTTAATGCCAGAGCCGAAGGGAAAGTGGACGATTTGATTGAATTCATTATCAAGCTGAATACTGACTTTACCACCGGTGTGGTTAAATCCGCCGATATGAATATTCCCGAAACTACCGATGAAAACGAAGTTTGGGCGACAACCCACCTCCAGTTCGTTGTCTATAACCATAATCAAGGAGACTGACCTTGGCCAGGAAGATTGTTACCCTTTATATCGATGACTCCAGCATCCGGCTGATGGTGAGCCGGGGCAAACGCCTCAACAAGCTAGCCAGCGCGCAGCTCCAGCTCGGCTCCGCCGAGCTTAAGGAAGACATCAAAGAGGCGGAAATTACTACCAAGATAAAACATCTGCTCAAAGCCAACAAGGTGAGGGCAAAAAAGGTTGTCCTGGGCATAAGCGGCCGTAACTGTTTGTCCCGCCCGGTCACTCTGCCCCAGTTACCCCGGGCAATGCTCGAGGAAGCGGTGACCCGGGAAGCAAAACGAGTGCTGCCGGTACCTCCCGATCAACTATACCTTTCCTGGCAGGCGAGACCGGCGCCGGAAGGGAAAATACAGGTATTCCTGGTTGCCATACCCCGTCGTAGCGCCGATAACCTGATCAAGATAACCCGGCAGGTGGGGTTGAAGCCCTATCTGATGGATATTAAACCACTTGCCCTCGCCAGGGTAGTTAAGGAAGAGACGGCAATCATCGTCGATATGCAGTCGATTGAAGCCGACATCATCATCATGGCGAACGGGACTCCCCAGCCGGTACGCACTATCCCCTTTCCCAGCGAAGTCCTCTCATCAGAGGAAAAGCTCGCCATGGTGCGGGATGATGTGCGGCGGACCATCGAATTCTATAACTCAAACAATCCGGAAAACCCTCTTGACGATGAGACACCGATATTCGTCACCGGAGAGCTGGCGGAAAAGCCTGACCTGGGCAAGTCCCTGGCTGATGAACTGGGCTATCCGCTGTCAGTACTCGCATCACCACTGAAAAACCCCAAAAAGCTGGACCTCACCAATTATATGGTGAATGTCGGGCTCACCCTCAAAGAACTGGACAAAGAAGCGGGGCCGTCTGTCGCCAATCTCAATGCGCTACCTGCCCCCTACCGCGCCAAACCGATTTCCGTGTCGCGCATCATTGCCGTGCCCAGTGCCGTGGTAATCATTGGCTTAATCGCCGGCGGGATAATGGCTATCCAGGCGACCTCCGCGAGTATTAGCGCCATGAATGGCCAGCTCGACAACACCAACTATATACTGGAGCAGAAACTGCTCCGGAAACAGGAATTGCAGCAGGAAATTAACCAACTGGAACAAAAAGTTGCCACCGCCACAGCATCGCGGGATAGCTTTACGTCGGCACTGGCTGAAATAGAAAATGGCGGCAGCACCATTAATGGCGATTTACAGGCGGTCACTGACAACCTGTTCGCCGGTATCCAGCTGAGCCACATTGCTCACAGCAGTACTCAAATAAATTTATCGGGGCAGGCGCTGAGCGAACAGGAAGTCCTCTCATTTGCCAGAAAACTCGACAAGTGCGGCAGATTCACCGAAGTCACCATCGCCAGTATCAGAAGGGTTGGTGTTGGTCAGGCAGAAAGCGAGCAAGGTTTCGGTGAAGAAGGGTCCGCTGAGGGCGAGGAAACCACTGGCGAGGAAGGAGAAGCTACCGGTGAAGAAGGAGAAACCACCGGCGGGGAAGGCGGCGGCGAGGAAGACGCCGGGGAAGAGTACATAGAGGATGTAAACGAAGATATGGTCTTTAATATTATACTGAAAGCCGGGGGAAATGAATAGTGGATATTTTCTCATTACTGCGAGCAGCCAAGGAGGCAGGCGCTTCCGATTTGCACCTGGTAGCCGGCACTCCGCCACAGTTCCGGGTCCATGGTCTGTTACAGCCGGCCGATTTGCCGACGCTAACCAGCGATGAAGCCGAGCAGGCTTTCCGGCAGCTGGCTTCCGAAGAACAAAGGGTAACATACCAGCAGAACCTGGAGCTGGACTTTGGCGAGGATATCCCCGATGTCGGCCGGGTCCGTTGTAACGCCGCCCGACAGCGCGGGACAGTCAGCCTGGTCATCCGCCTGCTGCCGTCGGTCATCCCCACCATCGGAGAACTGGGGTTACCCGAAATCTGCCGGGAGCTGGTGCTCAAGCGCCGCGGACTGGTGGTGGTCAGCGGCCCTACCGGCAGCGGCAAATCCACTACCCTGGCCGCCATGATACGCCACCTGAACAATACGGAGAGCCGCCGTATAGTCACCATTGAAGACCCCATCGAATATGTTCACCTTAACCAGAACTGCATGGTAACGCAGCGGGAACTCGGTAGTGACACCCTCTCCTTTGCCGAGGCACTGAAGCACGTATTGAGACAGGACCCGGACGTGATTCTGGTTGGCGAAATGAGAGACCTGGAAACGGCGGCGGCGGCGCTCACGGTAGCCGAGACGGGGCATCTGGTATTAACCACCGGCCATGCCCCCAGCGCCTCGCAGGCAATCGACCGAATCATTGACCTGTTCCCGCCTTACGAGCGCCATCTCGCCCAGACCCAGCTCGCCTCACTCATCGTCGGCGTGCTCTGCCAGGCACTTGTCCCCAAAGCCGATGGCTCGGGACGGGTAGCCGCTGTCGAGGTTATGCTGGCTAACTCGGCGGTGAGAAACCTCATCAGGGACGGAAAGATTTACCAGCTACCCAACACCATCCGCATGAACGCTCATCTCGGAATGCAACTGCTCGACAAAGCACTGGTGGACCTGTACCGGAATAGTGACATCGACCGGGACAGCCTGTTTTCCTTCTGCAACGAGCGGGAGGAAGTAACCAAGCTCATCGGCGAGAGCGATACCTTCTCCACAACGGTAACCCGGTAAACCCTGCAAAATATCCGCTTGTAGACTGTCACTGAAAACGCAGGGTTGTGGATAAAAAAAAGAGCCTGCCGACAGAACCGGCAGGCTCCCTTATTTACTTTATTTTCTAACTTAGCTATGGCTCAGGTAATAAACACTAAGGCGCGTCATCTACGCCTATCTCTCCACCACTGGTAGACCCGTCTGCTGTCCACCAGCCACGTACTGTACCGTCGCCTTCACAGCTATACCAGTATTTGGTTGTTTGTTTCATCAGGTAACGCGAGCCGGAAGCTCCGTAGAGCGGACTAGTGCCATCGGGGAAAGCGCTCATGTCATTGGCAGGATCGGTAGCGGCAACCGCCGTAATATTAGCTGTCCCCGTATCCGCCATCATTGCCATCATGGCAGTCCCGACGTTGTGGAGTTCCGTCAGACCGGCTTCATTTTTACCTCTGCCCATGAATTTCCCTACATTAGGGACCACTACCGCCGCCAGTACACCCAGAATGGCTACCACCACCAGCAGCTCAATCAGGGTGAACCCCTTTTCGCCATAGCGAAACTTCTTAAATAATTTTCTCACCAGTTGCCTCCTTATCGCGATGAATTATAAATTATTTGACTAATTCTAAGATTAACATACTCCGATTCTATTTCAATGAGGTATTGGTACTGGTTCATGATAGTAATATAGTCATGTATGAAGCGGTGAAGAGACATCACCTGCCTTGAAAAGCACGGCGCTACATGTAATGATGGCAGCAAAGTACAGGCAAACCAGGTGCCAATCTACAGGTTTCTCTGGTTGACTAGACCCGGCAAAGCAGGCAAAATAGAGTCAAATGGAAATCACCCTGACCATCATCTTCGTTCTGCTCGGTCTGGCTATCGGCAGCTTTCTCAACGTTTGTATTGACCGCTTACCGGCGGGCCGGTCGCTGCTGTCTCCGCCGTCGCACTGTGATGCCTGCCAGCGCCGGCTCTCAATTAAAGACCTGGTACCGTTGCTCAGCTATATATGGCTGAGAGGCCGCTGCCGCTACTGCCATGCCCATATCCCGCTTCGCTCACTGTGGGTAGAGATAGCCAGCGCCGGCCTGGTGGCTTTCAGTTACTGGCACTACGGGCTTGGCGCTGCCTTCGTCGTCACCGCTTTTTACAGCTGCCTTTTCCTGGCCATCCTGTTTATCGACTGGGAACACCAGCTTATCCTGAACAAGGTAACCTACCCGGCAGCGCTGCTGGCTCTGGTTATCAGCTTCTTTCACCCGCCGCCGGGAATCATCGATATTTCGCTGCCCTGGCCCATGGTGGCAGCCGGACTGAGCGGGCTCACCGGCAGCCTGCTCGGTGGTGCCATCGGCTTTTTCTTTTTTCTGATACCGATTCTTATCAGTCCGCAGGGAATGGGCTGGGGAGACGTGAAGCTGGCGGCACTGATTGGACTGGTCACTGGCTTCCCCGGGGTATTTACCGCCCTTTTAATCGGTATTGTCATCGGGGGCGTCTACGCCATCGCCCTGCTCCTGCTGAGAAAAAAGGGGCGCAAAGATGTTATACCGTACGGCACCTTCCTGGCAATAGGGCCTATCGTTACCCTTTTCTGGGGAAAGGATATCCTCGGCTGGTACCTTGCCTTTTTTTAGCCTTCTGACACTATTTTGGCGCCAAATGCCATAAAACAGCCTCAAACTGTTGACAGTACGCGCAATGAGCATTACAATAGTCCTAGTTACTATGTACTGGTGGAGGCAAGTGGATGATGGTAAATCAGCGCCGCTCCGACATCGAGATAATTGCCGACATGTTGAAGGTGGGCGAAAACGGAGCGGGGAAAACCAAAATCATGTACAATGCCAATCTGAGCTACAGCCAGATACAAAAATATCTCAGTTTCCTGATGAAGCAAGGTCTCATCGACAAGGTCCAGGTTGGCAACCCATCGGTTACCTACCAGGTGACGGAGAACGGTCTCAAGCTACTGGAATTGATTGGCAATATCCAGGAGATGCTGGAACCGGAAACTGGTACGGTCGCCTAGCCACCAGTAGTATACGGTTTTACCCATGAACCGAAGGCACAATTGCCTTCGGTTCATTCATTTCGCCGGAAGCATGGGAACACCCCCGGTACAATAGTCTTAATGAAAGCTTAATAAAAATTTTATGTATTATTTATCACTTTTATACCTCGCTTTATGCCCCGGTGCTATATTGAGAGTGTAAATCAGACAAGATGCAACCAAGGGGGCATACAGTGGCTGGGGACAGGGTACTGATAGTTGACGAAAAAGAGGCCATCCTGGTCGTCGATGAGGCGTTAGTAAGCAAAATAGACGTTCAACGCGGTGACATGAGCCGACCGGAATATCTCCATACCCTCATTGATAGCCAGTTGCAAAATAATGACGAGGCTCAAATCCAGGGAGACTACATAACCAGGCGAGAATTCCTCCAGTTTACCCGGAAGACAGGGATACTCATGCGCAGCTTCCTCGAGTTTTTCCTCAGCTGCGGACTGGGACTGGCAGAACCGCCGCTAAATGACTGCCTTGAGGAACTGGACCGGCAACTCAGGGAGCTTGCCATTTCCCAGGAATCGGCTTCTCAAGAGCCCTAATTACTCGTTACCACACCGCCCGCTAACCACGCCACATGCCTCACCACGCTCACGGGTTCACACACACAATAGAACTATGTTCTAGAACCTTATCACTTCCCAAGCTAAGGCTACACCTGCCATAGTGAATTTGGTATAGCTTTGCCTGGGAGGTAATTGATGCCTAGAGCCATTGAGCTCCTTCAGCAGGGCAGGAATGAAGAGCTATGGCAGATGTGCTGTGGATTCACCGGCCTTGACATCGAGCAGTTTATGACCATTCAAAACCGCCTGCTACTGGAGCAGCTTGATTTATTAAACCGCAGCGCTCTTGGCGATAAGATTATGCGCGGGTTAAAACCGAAAACCGTCGACGAGTTTCGCGAGATGGCACCCCTGACCACCTATGCTGATTACTGTCCGGAACTGCTTGAGAAGCGAGAAGACGTATTACCGGACAGTCCCGTCATGTGGGTACACACCTCGGGAAGGTCCGGTGAATACCCCTGCAAGTGGGTGCCGGTAACCAAGGCATACTCCGAAGAATTAAGCGTGATAATGTACGGCATCGGCAACTTGTCAAATTGCCGGGGCTGGAACGATACTTCGCGGCTGCCCAATCATCCCCGGCTGGTCTACACGGTCGCCCCCAGGCCATACATGTCCGGTGCCATGGCTTGCATGTTGGAGCAACAGACCCCCATTAAACATTTGCCCCCGCTGGAAGAAGCGGAAAACCTATCATTTGAAGACCGGGTGAAATCAGGATTCAAGTGCGCCCTCAGTGAAGGAATCGACTATTTCTTTGGTCTGTCCCTGGTGCTGGTCGCCGTTGGTGAAAAATTGGGTTCCTCCTCAACCAAAATGGATATCCGCCCCTTGTTGTCCCAACCCCGGGCGCTGCTCCGTCTGGCTAAAGGAGCGGTCAAGAGCAAGCTAGCCCGTCGGGCGATGCTCCCCAGAGACCTGTGGTCGGTGCGGGGGATTATCAGCAGCGGACTGGATAGCTGGGTGTACCGGGATAAGATCAAGGAACTCTGGGGCCGATATCCCCTGGACGTGTATGCCGGCACCGAAATGGGCATCGTCGCCACCCAGACCTGGGACTACCAATCAATGACCTTCGTTCCCAGCCTCAATTTCCTGGAGTTCATTCCGGAAAAGGAACATTTCAAGTGGCAGGAGGATAAAAGTTACCAGCCGCAGACGGTTCTGCTCGATGAAGTAATCCCCGGGGAAAATTACGAGATTGTTGTCACCAGTTTCCATGGCGGCGCCCTGGTGAGATACCGGGTCGGTGATATAATACGGATAACTTCGCTCCGAAATGAAAAGGTGGGCATCAACCTGCCACAGATGGTCTTTGAGAGACGGGCCGATGACCTGCTCGATTTCGTGGTCGTCCGGCTCACGGAAAAGACCATATGGCGGGCAATCCAGGATACCGGTATCGATTACCAGGAATGGACAGCCTACAAGCAACCGGGGAAAGCGGTGCTGCACCTCCTCATTGAACCCAAGCATGACTCATTACCCAGCGAGGCAGATATAGCCCAGGCGGTACACCGCCAGATTATGGAAACCGAGAATGATGATTTCAGCGCCGATTCACCGCTGCGCGGCGATTATGCTGAATCTATTAAGTTCGGGGTTGCGGTCACTCTGCTCCCAAAGGGGACCTTTGCTCACTATACCCGCCAGAAACAGCAGGAAGGGGCGGACCTGGCGCACCTCAAACCGCCACATGTTAATCCTCCGGCAACTATACTTTCCTTCCTGCTCAGCACAGCGGAAACACTGGCTGCCGCCAGTGAAGCAGTTGAAGCTGGCACGGCAACGGTACGATAGTACTTTAGTCTTGCTTACTTTAGCTAACCTACTTTAGTTTTACTTGACAGCCCCCACATTTAAGGTAATAATTTTCCCATGAATGTATACTCCGTTTTTCCATTCATCGCGACCATTGCGTATATACCGCTTCTGGTAACCGCGCTAAGCAGTCGCCCCTGGCAGCGACGGAACACGCTTTTCGTGATATTTCTCATCTCGGCCATCATATGGAGTCTCACCGACTACTTTGCCCGCAGTAATTTTTTCCCGGAACACGGCCTCGTATTGTTTCGGATAGTCATATTGGCCTTCGCATTCATGGCAGTGCAGTTCCATTGCTTCACTTCTTCTTTCTTTGCGCCGGGACAGGGCCGCTGGCTGCCATTCGCCTATATCTGTCTGGGAATAATGATGATTCTGGTGGGGCTGGGATACGTTCCCAGAGATATCGAGATAATTGGCGAGCGGCACTACCCTGATTACGGCATCGGCATCATTGCCATAGTAGTTCCCCTGATAACTCTGGTAGTAAGGAACCTTTATGTATTCGTAAAGCGACTGAAGACACTCGACAATCTGATACTGTACAATCAAATTATCACGCTTATACTGGGCATCTGCGTGGTAACCGCGTTTTCCGTCCTTGCCATTATCCCCTCGATAAGTGTGTACCCGATAAGCCACTTCGGCAGCCTTATCAACGCCTTTATCCTTAGCTATGCAGTAATCCGGCACCAACTGGTGGACATCAAGATAGTACTGAGGCGGAGTGTAGCCTGGGCAACACTGGTAGTTATCGGCTGCGCAAGCTACTGGGTTCTGCTTTATATCCTGCATTCCGTGCTGGACTTTGATCTCAGCCTAACCGCGACTACTGCCGCTACTGCAGTGGCTATCGCCATCGCCACATTCGTCTACCGATTGCGCAGCTCCCTCTTTTTCCTGATAAGCCGCGGGATCCAGGGACAAATCTACAATTACCGCCAGGAACTCACGTATTTCGCCAACACCATTCACAACGTCTTCACCCTCAAGGCACAAGGCGGGAACCTGCTGAGCCTTATCGCCAAGTCAGTCAGCTGCAAACGGGTCTGTCTGCTTTTCCCCGAGACCGGCAGCAATGATTTCACGACCCAGCTTGCCGAGCCCGCGGAGAAAGCTAACCCCCTCTCCGGCCTCACGATAAAAGAGAACCATCCTATTATCGAGTATCTGAATCGAGAACAAAAACCATTGACCAGAGAAAGTCTGTCCATCCTGCCTGAATTCCGCAGCCTCTGGGAACAGGAAAAGGAAGTAATTTCCCGGAATGAGATAGAACTCTTTATGCCGCTCATAAGCCGCGAGAAGCTGATTGCCATCCTGGCACTG
The DNA here is from genome assembly GCA_964468755.1 of uncultured Dehalococcoidaceae bacterium. Lineage (GTDB taxonomy): Bacteria > Chloroflexota > Dehalococcoidia > Dehalococcoidales > RBG-16-60-22 > CAYXWH01. The sequence goes on along the minus strand of CAYXWH010000005.1, from coordinate 13,780 downwards.
AGTAAAAGACAACACGGGCGCTACTCGCTGGAAGACCTCAATCTTCTCGAGGATGTGACCAATATAGTAGCGGTAAGCATGGAGAAGGAATACCTGCGGGAGCAGCTCCGAGCACGGGAAGAAGAACTATCCCTGCTTAACCGCTCCATCGCCATCATTACTTCCAAACTGGATATACAGGAAATATTCGACAGCTTCATAGCCGAGATTAAAAAATTAATACAGATACACTGGGCATCAATCCTCCTGGTTGAGGGGGAAGAGCTTCGCGTCATAGCGGTCTCCAGCAAGATAGACCCCAAATTTAAAGTGCAGGACCGATTGGCACTCAAAGGCACCTTCACGGAATGGGTGATTAACCATCAGAAGCCGCTGATTGAGCCAGACCTGCAACAGAATACCACTACCACTATCGGGGACTATCACCGGAAGCAAGGAATACGCTATGTTGCATGCCTGCCGCTCTTTGCCGAAGGCAAAGTGATGGGCAGCCTGATGATAACCAGTCTGAAGCCGAATGCCATTAGCCAGCGCTACATCAAGATTCTTGACCACCTGTCTTCACAGATTTCCATCGCCGTGAAGAATTCTCAGCTTTACGCCAAAGTAGAGGAGCAAGCCCGCGTCGACCAGGTAACCGGGCTGCTTAATCGCCGCTCTCTGGATGAAATGATTACCAGTGAAATCGGGCGTCACTCGCGCTACGGTGGCATTTTCTCATTAATCATACTTGACCTCGATTCTTTCAAGTTGTTCAACGACAGTTACGGACACCCTGCCGGGGATAAGCTACTCAAACAGGTTGGCAATACCCTTAAGAAGACCATTAGAACTGCTGACCAGGCTTTCCGCTACGGTGGTGACGAGTTTGCTATCCTGTTACCACAGACAGGCATCGAAGCCGCACAACAGGTAGCGGAACGGGTACGCACACAGATCTCGAAAAAGGTGAACGCCAGGGATATTCAATTAACCGCCAGCCTGGGACTATCCACCTGGCCGGTGGACGGTATCAGCGCCGATGAGATTATCATGACGGCGGACGCGGCGCTTTACTACGCCAAACACAATGGCGGTAACCAGTGCCAGTGCGCCTCGGAAAAAACATTACCGGAGCACGTCAGTCTCAGCCCGGCAATTCACGACGATAGTAGCGGCTCACTAAGCTCAATTTACGCCCTGGCAGCAACAGTAGACGCCAGAAACCCTTATACCAGCCATCGCTCCAAGAAGGTTATTGAGTATTCACTGGCTCTGGCCGATGCCCTCAATCTGGGATCGCTGGAGAAAAACCGGCTGGAGTGTTGTGCAATGCTGCATGATATTGGTAAGATTGGTATAAGTAATGAAATCCTCAACAAGCATGATAAGCTCACTGACGAGGAGTGGGACGTGGTAAGAACACACCCGCAGCTTGGGGCAGCTATTATCAACCAGTCGCACCAGCTGGCGCCATGCGTTGATGGCATTCTCTACCACCATGAGGAATATGACGGCGGTGGTTATCCCAAAGGGCTAAAGGGTGAGGAGATACCGCTGGAAGCCCGTATTCTGGCGATTGCTGACGCCTTTGCCGAGCTCACCTCGGATCGGCCCGACGCAGCGGCATTCACCCCTGACCGCGCTCTGGAGGAAATAAGACTGGGGGCGGGCACGAAGTTCGACCCGCATCTCGTCGAAGTCTTCCGTTCGGTGACCAAATCTGCCATACCGGTACCGCAAAAAAGGAGGAGGTAAAGCTGTTTCCAGGCGAACCCGGCATTCGGGGATCGCCTGATCAGTCGCATCATGAACGCGCGTAATAAAATTCAAGTATTCGTGGTCAGCCAGCAGTCCCTGTTCCGACAGGGCATCGAGCATTCCCTTGGTGATGTTGACGACATAGAAATTTCGGGAGTGGTGGATGTCAATGAGAAAGCGCTGACTACCATCGATAATCTACCACCGGAGGTAGCCCTGGTAGATATTGATGGTCCTTCCGATGACAGTCTGAGCCTGGCTCACCGGATAAAACAGCGCTCACCGAATATCGGCGTAATCGTGCTTAGCTCCAGCCCCAACGACGCCCAGCTGTTCCAGGCACTCAAGGCACAGGCAGTGGCGTACCTGAGCAAGGAGGTTACCGCCAGCCAGCTCATCGACCATATCCGACGGGTAGCCCGCGGCGAGCACCCGATAAACGAATGCCTCACCACCCGCCCCAAAGTCGCCGAACACGTATTGCACCAGTTTCAGGAACTCTACTGGCGAAGCGAAGCCGAACCGTTCCTTTCCCCGCTTACTCCACGAGAAACCGAGATACTCGATTATATTGCCAAGGGGTTCCTGAACAAGCAGATTGCCGCCGAACTCGGCATCAGCGAGCAGACCATTAAAAACCATGTGACTTCCATATTGCGTAAGCTGAACGCGAATGCCCGCACCGAAGCCGTGGTCGTCGCCATCAAACAGGGGCTTATCTCTTTAAGCTAAGACGGCTAGCCGGCAGCCGCATAAAAACTATGAAACCGGCGGGTGACGGTACTTCAGTCCAGCCTCTTGATGACCCGCAGGGCCGTCGCCTTAAAGCTGGCAAAGACCTCGCTGCCCAAAGCCAGGCCCATTTCTTCGGCTGAGCGCCGGGTGAGCAGCACATTAAGGGGAAAACCGCAGTCCAGCTTCATCCTGACCAGTGGTCCCGCCAGCACGGTGCCGGTGACCCGGCCCGGGTAGACATTCCGCGCGCTACTGGTATCCCTGGCGAGCGTCAGCGCAATATCCTCCGGTCTGGTAAGCACATAGACCCGGTCTCCCACATCACAATCAGAAATCGCCTGAAGTGTGCTGCCTGACGCAATCGATACGCCATCGTCTTTGCCTATCACTACTCCGGCGATGATATTTTTCATACCTACCAGCTCCGCCCGTAATCTACCCGCCAGGCGCTTTGTCCGCACCACGGGCTATGCTAAAATATCTATGAGACTATCCGAGGAGAAACTTTGGTCAGCAGCCTGATAAAAGAACAACTGAAACGATTGCCCACCGGCCCGGGCGTCTACCTGTTCAAGGATACCGGGGGGAACATCCTCTATGTCGGTAAGGCAACCAACCTGCAGAACCGGGTGCGGTCTTATTTCGGCGCAACCAACAAGCTATCGCCGAAAATACAACGGATGGTAGCCCGGATAACCGACCTCGATTTTCTGGTCACCGGTTCGGAGCAGGAGGCACTTATCCTTGAGCTGAACCTGATAAAGCGGCACCACCCGCGCTTCAATGTCCGGCTAAAAGATGACAAGACCTTCCCTTACCTCAAGGTTGAGACCGGCCAGGACTGGCCCCGGATTTACGTGACCCGCCGACTCGAGCAGGACGGCGGACGGTACTTCGGGCCGTTTACCGATGCCCGGTCGGTGCGCCAGACCCTGAAGGTCATCAAGGGAATTTTCCCCTTTCGTATCTGCTCCAAGCGCATCACCGGCAACGAACGCGCCTGCCTCGAATACCATCTGGGACGCTGTCTGGCTCCCTGTATCGGGGCGGTGAGCCGGGAAGAGTACGCTGAAATAATCAGGGAGGTAATTCTCTTTCTGGAAGGAAAACAGGAGAGGGTGGTCAAAGAGATGGAGCAGAAGATGAGCGAGGCTGCCGATGCCCTCCAGTTCGAAAAAGCCGCCTTTATCCGGGACCAGATTCAAGCCATCCGGAAGGTTATCGAGGGGCAGCGAATCGCCACCAGGGTCAGGGGCGAACAGGATGTCATTGCCTTCGCCCAGGACAGAGATGTAGCTTATGTCCAGGTGTTTTTTATTCGCAGTAACAAGCTGACCGGCCGGGAGAGCTTTGTCCTGCAGGGCACCCGCCATGAGGAGCCCCCGCAAATCATGACCGGCTTTATCAAACAGTTCTATGACTCCGCTCCCTCACTACCACCCCGGCTACTGCTACAGCACCCGGTAGAAGATGCTGCCGTTATCAAGGAGTGGCTCCGGGACAAGCGGCGAGGTTCGATTGTCCTTCAGGTACCGCAACGCGGCAGTAAGAAGGAGTTGATTGACATAGTTGCCGAGAACGCCCGGCAGGGACTGGAGCAGATGAAAATCAGGCAACTGGGTACCCCCCGAGCACTGGAAACCGCTCTGAAGCAAATTGAGCAGGAACTCGGTCTGGAGCACCCGCCGCTCCGCATGGAGGCATACGATATCTCCAACCTGCAGGGATACGCCGCCGTGGGCAGTATGGTGGTCTTTGAAAAGGGCATAGCCAAACCAGCCCATTACCGGCGTTTCAAGATTAAAACTGTCTCCGGCGCCAACGATTATGCCATGCTTCAGGAAGTGCTCAAGCGGCGCTTCAAACATGCCAAAGCGGAGACTTCCACACCGGACACCTGGGCTTCCGTTCCCGACCTCGTCCTGATTGACGGCGGCAAGGGACAGCTCAACGCCGCCCGGTCGGCATTAAACGAGGCGGGCAACGCGGCACCCCTGGCCAGTATAGCCAAGGAAAACGAAGAGCTGTTCGTCCCCCATAGAGCCAAGCCGATTGTCCTGCCCCACTCCTCCCCCGGTCTCCAGCTACTCCAGCGACTCCGCGATGAAGCCCACCGCTTCGCCATCAGTTACCATACCAGGGTACGCCAGCGGCAGACCTTTGCCTCGGCTCTGGACGGCATTCCCGGTATTGGCCCCAAACGCAAGCGCTCGCTGCTGAAACAATTCGGCACGGTACGCGCCATCAGGCAGGCGTCAGCCGACGAACTGGCAACCACCGCCGGCATAAACCTGAGTCAGGCAAGGAGAATTAAGGAGTATCTGTAATCAGCCATGCCAGCCAATTTAACGCCAGCGTATTTTGAAGCCGAAAAGAATTACCGGGCCGCCAAAAGCCCGCTGGAAAAGATAGCCGCCCTGGAGGAAATGCTGGCGGTGATGCCCAAGCACAAGGGCACTGACCACCTCCGGGCGGAGCTGAGGACCAAAATCGCCAAGATGACCCAGTCGCTGGACAAGAAATCAGCCACCCAGCGGGCATCCATGACCATTGAGAAGGTTGGCGCCGCCCAGGTAGCGGTAATCGGGCTGCCCAATTCCGGCAAGTCCCAGCTGGTCAGCAGTCTGACCAAAGCCACCCCCACCGTGGCGCCCTATCCCTTTACCACCGGCAACGCTACCCCGGGCATGATGCCGTTCGAGAATATCCAGATACAGCTCATAGACACCCCGCCACTGACCGAGCAACTACCCGAGTGGTGGCTGGCTAACATCATCCGGCGGGCTGATGCCCTTATGGTTGTCATCGACCTGAGCAGCTCACCGCGGGAGCAGATGGAGACCATTATAAATCAGCTGGAGCGAATACGAATAAGAATAAGACCGGGCGCCATCGAGTCCGATGAATCCTCGGTCAACTATAAAAAGGCGCTGATAGTGAGCAACAAAGCTGACCTCGACAGTGGTGAGCACTACCGCACCCTGGAAGCCAGGTACCGCGACCAACTACCCATCATCGCCATCTCGACACTGACCGGGGCCGGTCTGGAGGAATTAAAGCGCAGGATACTGGAGACACTATGTGTTATTCGGGTCTACACCAAGGCACCCGGACATAAGCCCGACTACAGCGACCCCATAGTCCTGGAGGCGGGAAGCACCGTAGGCGATGCCGCTACTTCCGTGCATAAGGATTTCGCTGCCAAAATGAGGTATGCCCGCATCTGGGGTTCTGCCAAGCACGACGGCATTATGGCTAAAAGAGACCACGTCCTGCAGGACGGTGATATTATCGAGCTGCACAAATAATACAACGGGCTGATTGAGCTATCAGGCTACCTTTTCCTCAACCTTGAAGGATAGCCTCACCTTGGCGCGGTAGCATCGAATTTTGCCATTTTCCAGCTGCATATCCAGTTCGACCACCTCGGCAATACGCAGGTCACGTAATGTCCTGGCTGCCATCTCCACCGTAGCGGCGGCGGCTTTCTCCCATGACTCCGGGCTGGTGCCCACCAGATCAATAAACTTATAGACGCTATCAGCCATGCCTGCCTCCTTTCTCACCAAGCAGTTAGTTACGGTGCTGTATTATATAGAACCGGAACCCGTCCGGTCAATAGTCCGACACTGTTTCTTGACAAGGATAGACAAGCTCTTTAGTATTCTATTAGCCGGGAATGTTGCCAGGATGAAATGAATATAAGGTACCGGGATAATGGAAATTTTCGGGGATAGCCAGCTGGTCAATATTCTGAAATGGGTAGCGCTGGCATTTGCCGCTGGCTTTATCGGTTACTTCGGGCGGTATTTGGGCATGTTTATAATTGAACGAGTTCGAAGGCGGAAGACCGGGTCAGCCGCCTCCTCAGCACCGGAACCGACAGCGGCACCCACCTGGCAGGACACTGTTGAAACCAGCCGACTCAAGGCGGAGAAGAAAAGAGCCAAAGCCGAAGCCAAAATAGCCAAAAAAAACAAGAAGGAATCGTGAACACGACCTGTTACCGGCACCCATTCCAACCCCGACCGGCCATTGCCACCCACCAGCAACCGGGCAGCCCATGACGCCGTGACCGGCAACCATCCGGAGCCGTAAACAATGATGAATCGCCAATACGAAACAATAACCGAACGCACCTTTTAACACCTCATGATGAATTAAATACAGAATGAATACCGCCGACAGTCATAATTACCCGCTTAAGCCACTCAAGTGGTATAAGCAACTGGCTACCCGGAAAGCCCGGCGGGAAGCCGGAGCCTTCATCATTGAAGGCGAGCGGGCTATCCGGCAGGTGATGACCAGTCACCCGGATGCACTCATTGAAATTATAACGGTGAACGAACCACCGCCTGAGTACCGTCACTATCCGGCGCGGACTATCACCGGCAGCCAGCTCGACAAAATCTGCCACACGCGGACCCCGCAGGGAACCATGGCGGTAGTCAGCCTGCCCCCGGAAGCCTACTCAAACCGGTTGCCCGGGAAGCCCGGCCGTAAAATCCTGCTGCTGGAAGATATTCAGGACCCGGGTAACGTGGGCACCCTTATCCGCACCGCCGCTGCCTTTGATTTTAGCGGGGTTATCCTGACCGAAAAAAGCGCCGACCCCTTCTCCCCCAAGTGCGTTCAGGCGACGGCGGGGACGATACTCTCGGTCTGGCTGCGAAGAACCTCCGGCTACCTGGAACTGGTGCAGGCACTGCAAAAAGACGGCTATTTTTTGGTTGCTGCCGCCCTCAACGGCAAGCCTGACCCCTCGGTCATGCATCGCTCCGAACCGCTCCTGCTGGCGCTGGGCAACGAGGCTGCCGGTCTCTCTCCGCAACTGCTTGGTGCTGCCGACTACCGCTTTCGAATCCCCACCGAGCGGGATAAAGCAGAATCACTGAACGTGGCTGCCAGCGGGGCTATCTGCATGTACCTCAGCTCGGTAAAATAGCCACGCATCATAACAGGAACCGGACAATCACTTCAGCCAGACCGTTATGCTCGACATCCCCCGTCACGAAGTCGGCCAGTGCCTTGAGCTCGTCGCGGGCGTTACCCATCGCCACCGCCAGACCGGCGGTCGCCAGCAACGAGATATCATTACTGCCGTCACCGACCGCCATTACCTCGTCCAGAGACAACCCCAGATGTGCGGCGAGGGCTTCCAGCGCCCTCCCCTTGGAGACCTGCGGTGCCAGCAGGTTATTGAAAACAACTCCGGGGAATGCCGGTGTCCGCGCCTGGGAGAAATGAATGCTGTCAGCCAAGTGAGTACGGAAAAGTGTTGCCTTGGTCTCTTCATCGGAACTTGCCGTCACCAGACCGCCCTTGACAATGCGTTCCTGTTCCCAGAGCCCGTCAAAATCGGTGATGGTCGCCTCCAGACCAAAAAACCGGCGGTGCGCCCCGGTAGACCATGTCTCCCGTTCCGAAAAATAGCGCGTGGTGGTAAAAAGCTCAAGGTCAATGGCATGCGACCGAGCAAACTCCACCATCCGCCGCACGACCGCCCTGTCGATGGGTTGCACGTAAATTTCCTCAGCGAGGTCGATACTACTCACCAGAGCCCCGTCAAAGAATATGTGGTAGCTGTCCAGCGAAAGCTCCTTGCTAATACCCAAGCTGGACTTCAGGGAGCGTCCGGTGGACAAGGCAACGCGAACCCCGGACTTACGGGCTTTGGCCAGGGCTCTCTTATTCTCGTCGGATATCCGCCGGCTGCTGCCCACCAGAGTGCCGTCAATATCTATCACCAGAAGTTTATAATGGTTCGGTGCCAAGGTTCCCTCCCTTACTGTTTTTGCAGGTAGTCCCGCAGGGTGAATGCGTTTCTCACCGCATACCCGGCAACATCATTGTTAAAATATATATAGACTTCCTTCAACCCGTCAGCCAGCTGCGCTATGCTCCCCGCCCAGTCGGCAAGCTCCTCGTCCGGGTAACAGCCTGAGTACAGGCTGCCGCTCCCGTGAAAACGGATATAGGCAAAGTCAGTCGTCGCGGCTAAAGGGCAACGCAATGCAGGCATATCGAAGATACAGAGACCGATATTGTGCCGGCGCAAAACAGCAAAGACCTCATCATCAAGCCAGGACTGGTGCCGGAACTCAATCACGTGCTTCATTCCCCCGGGCAGAGTCCGCAGGAAAGACTCCAGTAAATCGTCATTGCGGTGCAGATTGGGCGGCAGCTGGTACAAAAGCGGGCCCAGCTTCTCATTTAAATTCCGCGCCCGGGAGATAAAGCTTTCCATCGGTTCCTCAACGCCTTTCAGTCGCTTGATGTGGGTAATAAACCGGCTCACCTTTACCGCGAAGGTAAAACCGGCGGTTACCGCTTCGCGCCAGCCGGCAAAGGCGTTCACTGTCGGCAGGCGGTAAAAACTGTTATTGAGCTCGACCGTGCTGAAATGACCGGCGTAGAATTCCAGCCATTGTGTCATGGGCAGCTTTTCCGGATAGAACCGGCCCCGCCAGTCCGCGTAGTGCCAGCCGGAAGTACCGATATGGTAGTCTGCCAACCTGGACCCCCTCCGCCACGTTCTCAGTTCATTCTAGCACCGGCAACAGCCGACTTTCAATGAAGGCGCCCCGCTTGACCCCCTCCCCCCCATTTCGATATATTGAAACGGGAGAGCAACACCAAAAGGAGCTATTAACGATACTATGAAAACCCTGGTCCAATGCGATTTCGACGGCACCATTACCGAGAAGGACGTGAGTTTCCTGCTGCTGGACGCCTTCACCGACCGGAGCTGGAGGTGGATGCTGAAAGAATATAATGAGGGCCGGATATCGGTCGGGGCGTTTAACCGAAAGGCGTTTGCCATGATTAAAGCTGACCGGAATACCGTCATCGACTTCGTCCTGAACAGCCCCGAGGTAAAAATGCGACCCGGCTTCTCCGAACTGCTCAACTACTGCGCTCAGCACGGGCTGGAATTTGTCATCGTCAGCAACGGGCAGGACTTCTACATCGACGCCCTCCTGTCCCGACTGGGCATTGACCGGGTGAAGGCATTCGCTGCCCGGAGCCGGTTCCGCGCGGATGGCATGGAAGTTAACTATACTGGACCGGACGGCGCCATACTGGAAGAAGGATTCAAAGAGGCATACACCAGGCTTTTCCTGGAACAGGGTTATTATCTCGTCTATGTGGGTAACGGCGCTTCCGATATCTACTCGGCGCGACTGGCTCACCATGTCTTCGCCACCGGCGACCTGCTGGAGCAATGTAAACGGGAAGGACTCGACTGTACACCCTTTGCTGACCTTAACGATGTGGTGAGCGGGCTCAAGCTGATAGCTTCAAGGTAATCCCCACCGGGCAGTGGTCTGAACCCATGACTTCGGACAGGATAAACACCCGGGCAACTGAAGGCAGCAGCTCTTCGCTGACGAAGAAGTAATCAAGCCGCCAGCCAACGTTCCTCGCCCGGGCTCCTGACTTCAAATCCCACCAGGTGTACTGGTCCGGCTCATGGTTGAAGTGACGGAAGGTATCGACATAACCGTGGGAAATAAACTTGTCGATCCACTCTCTCTCCATGGGCAGGAAGCCGGAGACCTTTTCATTCTCTTTGGGCCGGGCAAGGTCTATTTCCCGGTGAGCGGTGTTAACGTCCCCGCAGATGACCACTTTCTTCCCCGCCGCCTTTAATCCATCGGCGAAATCAAGAAACACGTTATAAAAATCCATCTTGTATCGAAGACGTTCCGCGTTTCTCTTACCGTTGGGGAAATATATATTGAACAAAACAAATTCGGGGTACTCCGTTACCAGCACTCTACCCTCGGTGTCAAAACCGGCAACATTAAAATCATACTGAACATCAAGCGGACTTTGCCCGGTAAACGTCGCCACCCCGCTAAACCCCTTGATTTCCCGGGGATAATTCCAGTACGTATGATAGCCGGGCGGCTCCAGCAATTCCGCATCGAGCTGCTCCGGGCGCGCCTTGGTCTCCTGAAGGCATAGTATGTCCGGTGACTCCCGGTACAGCCATTCCAGGAAGCCCTTTGCCCGCGCTGCCCGGACACCGTTGACGTTCCAGGAAAACAGGGTCATCTCCTTCATGCCTATCACCCCCAACATATACGAGGTAGTTTCATTATATCAGCAAAAAGCAAAATAATGACAGCGTTCCGCAGCGCATAGTCGCGGCTCGGCTTCAGTGGTATACATCCCTTACTTGACTGGCTCTGGCTGCCCCCGGTACAATTAAAAGAGGAGGGAGAATATGCCACTCTATGAATACCACTGCCCGGAGTGTGACCTTGAGTTCGAGCACATTCGCCCGTTGAGCCAGGCTAACGAGGCGGCTCCCTGTCCTCGTTGCCAGAAGCCGGCAAAACGTAAGATTTCCACCTTTGCCTCCTATACCACCGATGAATCGGGGCTCTCCGTCCCGGTTGGCGGCACAAGGAGTCCCTGCTCCGGCTGCAGTTCTTCCAGTTGCAGTACCTGCGGCCTCTAACACGGGGAGGCTGAAACGCCATGAATACCCCCACCATCGCCGACATTGCCCACGGCGGCAAGGACGGTATCCCCTATCCCGTGGATAGAAAGACCTATGACCAGAGCATTGAGCTGCTCTCCCGCGCTATCAACCGGACAACAATCGGTTTACAGGAGAAAAAAGAAGCTTGTAACCGACTGCGCAGGTTTGGAATAAGATAGTGATATTATAAACGAGGAGGAGTGCCGTGAGGAGGAGGATAACTATCGGTTTTACGGCTCTGGTAATGCTAATCACCGCCCTGGTTACCGGATGCACCATGTTCGGGTCAGATACCAGCGACGTTGAGGAACTGGAGGGCGTCGAAGTCAGGGAATACCAGGGTGAAAAACTGTCCTCAATCAATGATTTCCGGGAGAACTCCATCAAGGGCCCCCAGAACGTCGATGGGGCAAGCTACCGGCTCTCCGTTACCGGTGTGGTGGCAAGCCCGCAGACCTACAGCTATGACCAGGTGCTGGACAACAACCAGCGTTACCGGAAGGTCGTCAGGCTCGAGTGCGTGGAGGGGTGGAGTGTCAATATCCTGTGGGAAGGGATACTGGTCAGCGACCTGATAAACAGGTCACAAGCACTACCGGAGGCAAATACCGTTATCTTTCACGCCTATGACGGCTATACCACGTCGTTACCTCTGGAATACGTCATGGACAATCCCATCATCATGGCGTACAAGATGAATGAGGTCGCCCTGCCGCCGGAACGGGGCTTTCCGTTCCAGCTCGTTGCCGAGAGCAAGTGGGGCTACAAGTGGATCAAGTGGATAACCAAAATCGAACTGTCTGATGATGCCAGCTACCGCGGCTTCTGGGAAAGCCGCGGCTACTCCAATGAAGCCGACCTGGACAAGAGCTATTTCGAGTAAGCCGTGGCAACTAACCAGACGTGTGGAATACGGTTGCCAGTCCTCGATAAACGAGGTGAACTACGGTGCTGGAACGACCCACCCCTTTGACATTGGCGCCCAAAGCTGATAATTTTTAATTGGTAACTTCGATAATCGCAAACAGGTGGTCGTTATTAACCTTACCAAAGCAACAGATAAAGCCGATTCAAGAAAGACGGTAGCCTTTCGCTGGAAATACATCGTCGCGCCGTTAGCCATACTACTCATGGCGATAATCCTGGTTGTGTTTTTCTATCCCCTGATGCCGGGTGAGGTTGCCTACCATTTTACTGACGGCTCTCCTGACCGGTGGATGAGCCGCACCAGTATTACTTCCTGGCTGCTCATACCCCAGTTCTTGCTGACCCTGCTGGCAGCCGGTATCGTATGGGTAGCCATCCGTCTCAGCGCGCGGCTCCAGCCGACAGAAAACGGTGCGGTATCCATAATGCTGGCCATCATGGGCAATATGATAGCGCTGCCCCAGATAATCCTCGGCTTTGCAATGCTCGATATTTTCAGCTACAATGCGTACCGGATACACCTTATCCCCCTCTGGATATTTGCCGTGCTGGTTATGGTGGTGGGGGGAATTATCCTGGGCATATTCTTTCTTCAAGCGATTCGACGTGTCCAGTCGACGGCACGGGTTTCAAGGAGCAAAAAGTAATGGCGGAAGCGCAAAGCAAGGTAAGTATGGAAAAGCTGGTATCACTCTGCCAGCGTCGCGGGTTTATTTTCCCCAGCAGCGAAATCTACGGGGGACTGTCCAGCTGCTGGGACTACGGCCCGATAGGCGTGGAACTGAAACGCAATGTCAAGCAGGCATGGTGGCGTGATATGGTCCAGTCGCGTGATGATATGGTGGGACTGGATACCAGCATACTGATGCACCCGCAGGTCTGGGCAGCCAGCGGGCACCTTGAAGGTTTCTCTGACCCGCTGGTAGAGTGCAAGAGCTGTCACCAGCGGTGGCGCCAGGACGAGATGGAGATAAACCAGTGCCCCTCCTGCGGCGGTGAACTGACCGAGCCCCGGCAGTTCAACCTTATGTTCAAGACATTTATGGGCCCCGTTGAAGATGATGCCAGCGTGGTCTACATGCGCCCGGAAACGGCTCAGGGCATTTTTGTCAATTTCCAGAACGTGGTCAATACCAGCCGGAAGAGACTGCCCTTCGGCATTGCCCAGGTGGGCAAGTCATTCCGCAACGAGATTACCACCGGCAATTTCATCTTCCGCAGTCGCGAATTCGAGCAGATGGAAATCGAGTACTTCGTCAAGCCGGGGACCGATAAGGAATGCTTTGATTACTGGGTCGAGGAACGCCTTAACTGGTATCTGAAGCTGGGCATCCGGCGCGAGAACCTGCAACTGCGCGAGCACCTGCACCATGAACTGGCACACTATGCCCTCGCCTGCTACGATATTGAATATCTTTTTCCGATGGGCTGGGCTGAGCTGGAGGGTATCGCCAACCGCGGCGACTATGACCTGAAGCAACATTCCCAATACAGTGGCAAGAGCCTGGACTACTATGATGATGAGACCAAAGAACACCTGGTGCCTTATGTCATCGAGCCATCAGCCGGTGTTGACCGCTCGGTACTGGCGGTACTGTGTGATGCCTACGACGAAGAAATGGCTGAGGGCGAGCTAAGAGTTGTGCTGCACTTCCACCCCGATATCGCCCCGGTCAAGATAGCGGTACTGCCCCTGAGCCGTAAAGAGCATCTGGCCAAACTGGCGAAAGACGTATACACTGACCTGCGTTCCTGCTGGGCGGTGCAGTATGACGATACCCAGAGCATCGGCCGGCGCTACCGCCGCCAGGATGAACTGGGCACACCGTTCTGCGTCACCGTCGACTTTCAGTCGCTGGAGGACAACCAGGCTACTATCAGAGA
>CAYXWH010000004.1:32891-62980 GCA_964468755.1 uncultured Dehalococcoidaceae bacterium | reverse complement strand
CTCATTTACCGGGGCGAGCGGATTATTAACTGGTGCCCCCGCTGCGCCACCGCCCTGTCTGACCTTGAGGTCGACCATAAAGACTTGTCCGGACATTTATACTACGTCCGTTACCCTTCGGTTGACGACCATGAGCGATATATCACCGTGGCTACCACCCGACCGGAGACCATCCCCGGCGATACCGCCGTGGCGGTCAATCCCCATGATGAGCGATACCGGGACATGATTGGCAAAAAGGTTATTGTCCCTATAGTTAACCGGGAAATCCCCGTTATCGCCGATGAAGCCGTTGACCTCGAATTCGGCACCGGGGCGCTGAAAATCACCCCGGCCCATGACCCGGTCGACTTTGAATTGGGGCAGCGGCATGACCTGGAAATCGTTAATACCATCAATCCCGATGCTACCATGAACGAAAATGCCGGCCCGTACCAGGGCCTTGACCGCTTTGCCTGCAGCGAGGCTATACTGGCTGACATGGACCGGGAAGGGCTGCTGGTCAAGACCGAACCCTATTCCCACTCGGTGGGGCACTGTCAACGCTGCCGGACAATCGTCGAGCCCACCATCAGCAAACAATGGTTTATCCGGACAGATCCCCTTGCCGAACCCGCCATCAAGGCAGTGGTCGACGGACGTATCAAGATTGTTCCCCAGCGTTTCACCAAAGTCTATCTCAACTGGATGGAAAATATCCGCGACTGGTGTATCAGCCGCCAGCTATGGTGGGGACACCGTATACCGGTGTGGTACTGTCACCACTGCAATGGACTGACCGTAGCTATTGAAGACCCGACGTCATGCCAGCATTGTGGCTCAGGCAGTATTGAACAGGACCCGGACGTACTGGATACCTGGTTCAGCTCGGCGCTCTGGCCCCACTCCACGCTGGGCTGGCCCGATGATACCGCAGACCTAGGCTACTTTTACCCGACCACGGTACTGGAGACCGGCTATGACATACTTTTCTTCTGGGTAGCCCGGATGATTATGATGGGACTGGAAGATGCCGGCGATATCCCCTTCCGTACTGTCTATCTCCACGGTCTGGTGCGGGACGAGAAGGGCGATAAAATGAGCAAGGTCCGCGGTAACGTAATGGACCCCCTGGACACACTCGAAGAATACGGCACTGACGCCCTGCGCTTTGCCCTGACTACCGGAACCTCACCCGGCAACGATAGCAAAATGACTTCGTCCAAGCTGGAAGCCAGCCGCAATTTCGCCAACAAGCTATGGAACGCTACCCGCTTCGTGGTCAGGACTATATCCGCAGCCCGGCCGGAAACAGAAATCAAGCGCGGCGAGCTTCCTCCGGAAGACCGCTGGATCCTGTCCCGACTGAGCCGGACGACCGCCACCGTAAACAAACTAATGGAAGAATATCAGTTTGGTGAAGCCCAGCGGCAGCTCCACGATTTCCTCTGGGGCGAATACTGCGACTGGTATATCGAGTTCGCCAAAATCCGCCTCGCCAGTACCGGCGAATCAGTGACACCGGTACCCGTGCTGGTTCATGTTCTGGAGACCTCGCTCCGCCTGCTGCACCCGTTCATGCCGTTCGTAACCGAAGAGCTATGGCAGCACCTCAGGAAATACCTCAACTCGCCAGCCGAGTCAATAATGGTCTCCCGCTATCCCGAAGCCGATGCCGATGCCGTTGACCCACCGGCAGAAACAATCATGGAGACTGTTATCGAGATAATCCACTCCATCCGCAACGTCCGGGCCCAGTACCGGGTAGCCAGCAACCGCTGGGTTGCGGCGCAGATTTACGCCGCCCGGCTCACCCCGACACTCAAGGCTTACTCGGATACCATTCAATCGCTGGCGCGGGCTAAACCAGTCACCTTCCTGGAAAAGCCGCTGGAAACGGCAGCGGATGATAACGCCCTGACACTGGTACTCAAGGAAGCGGAGATACTCATTCCCATGGAAAGCGTGGTTGACCGGGAAGCGGAGAACAAGCGACTCAACAAGGAGATTGAGCAGGCTCAGGCAGAAGTCAACCGATTGGAGGCAAGGCTGACCGACCAGGCCTTTCTCACCAGGGCGCCGGCGGCGGTGGTTGAGAAAGAACGCCAGAAGCTCTATACTCTTAACAACAAGCTGAACAGACTGAAAGAGCAAATTCTTATGTGAGGGGGCACGGGCTATGTATGAGCGAATACTGGTACCACTGGATGGCTCGAAGGTGGGCGAGGCGGCATTACCGTACGTCGAGGAACTGGTAGCCAAGCTGACACCAAACCACAAGGTAGAAATCACCCTCTTTCAAGTAATATCATCACTGGCATATTACGTGGTCGCCGGAGAAGCCAGCGTCCCGGTCCCTTACACTGAACGGGAACTGAAGCCAATAAAACAAAGGGCGAGAAACTACCTTAACCGAATTGGGGAAAGCCTGAAAAGTAAAGGCGCCGTAGTCAAGACCAGGGTAAGCGCGGGCAAGGCTGCCGACGAGATTATAAAAGCTGCCGAAGAAATCAACGCTGACCTGGTGGCGATGTCAACCCACGGCCGGTCGGGGCTCAGTCGCTGGGCGCTGGGCAGTGTGACCGATAAGGTGTTACGAGCCGGGAAGGTACCGCTCCTCATTATACGAGCCCCAAAGGAAGAAAAACAAAAATAGCTTAACCCACCACACACAGCGGAGTGACGGTAGCCGCTCAGTTGGAGGTGGAGGTATCACTGGCAACCTTTGCCTTCTCGCAGTGCTTCAGCCGGTATTTAAACCGCCAGCAGGCAAACTCTTTCATCTCACCGATGGTGATTCACCATCAACCAGGGCGCTGTATAAACCCATCTTCTGCCACCGGCGCCGCAGGTACTTGAGTGCCTTGGAGGTATCACTGGCAACCTTTGCCTTCTCGCAGTGCTTCATCCGGTATTTAAACCGCCAGTAGGCAAACTCTTTCATCTCACCGATGGTGATAGACCGGAGGCGCGGGTAGCCACGTTCCTGCCGGAAGCATTTTAGTAGTCCTTCTCTGGCGACGCCATATATCCGCTGATAAGCCTCATCATTTGGCTCACGCTCCCTGCTTAAGCCCAGCGACTGCCTTTCTTTATATACCTCGTCCTTGACCGCCTGCACCAGTGCCTCCTCAACGGTTACGCCGTAGAAATAGTTAAGGTACTGGCAAAACTTGCTCTCGCCGAGAATCCTCCTGATTTCCTCCACACCCAGTTCCAGCGGCGGTCTGCCACGTAAAAGGAGCGCTTCCTCTTCATCCCTGGGCAGTAAACCGTCCACCGCCTCGCATAGCCGTTCCGCCAGGAGCAACCAGTCAAAGGCTTCGCCGGCGATAAGGTAACGCCTGGTACGGTCCTGGTGAATTTCCTCGGTACTGCTCCACATGCCCATCGCTTCCAGCAAGGCGATAAACCAGTGTTTGCCGGCTAACACTGCCTGCTCAAAGTGCCTTACTGCCTCAGCGTCGCCGGCAGCAACCAGCTGAGCCGGGGTTGCCCAATTACCCGGATAGTTCACTTTCGCCATACCTGCCGTTCAGTTTTTCTCTTCAACGAACTCAGCCTTCAGTCGCTCGTAGTAGCCGAGTTTGCCGGTGGTAACCAGCTCCGTTATCTTCCTGGTAATCGCCTCTCCCGCTCCCGGGATTTCCTTTAGCCGTTCCTCCGCCACCAGCTGCTCCACCGCTACCGGCAACTGCTCAATCTCACGGGCTACCCTGCGGTAGGCACGTATCTTAAAGATATTGTCCTTCTTCCGCTCCAGCAGTCCCGCGATTTCTTCAAACACGGTGGCAATTTCGGCATTTTGCACCGATGAAAAACCTCCTCACCGTCCGCAGCAATGCTTGTATTTCTTGCCGCTGCCGCAGGGGCAGGGGTCATTGCGGCCTATCTTCCTGCCCGCCACCTTCACTTTACTCTTTTTATGCCCGTCATCACCCGTCCCGGCTGCCTGAGCCACCGGGGTTGTCGCCGCCGTAGGGGGGGCTTCCCGCCGCTCAATACTCACCCGATAGATGGTGTGGGCTACATCATGCTGAATGGTGTCAAGTAACATCTGGAATTGCTGGTACCCCTGGTTCTTGTAGGCATCTACCGCCCTGGTCTGACGCAACGTCTGCCAGCCCGCCTGGAGACGCATATGTTCCATTGCCGTCAGGTGCTCCACCCACAGGGTGTCGATAATACGCAGCATTACCAGTCGTTCCAGCACCCGAATAGCGTCGGCGCCCGTCTCCTTCTCCCGTTGCTCGTACAGGGTATCGGCATACTCAGTCAACCGCTCCTCAATCTGCTCGGGTTTTAACTGAGCCAGGGCGTGGGCGGTGAATTGCGGCGGCAGGGGAAAGACGGTGGCTACATCGGCAATCAGTCCGTCGATATCCCAGTTAACACCGTGCTGTTCCGGGATGCGGGAGGCAATGATGCTCCGTAACTCGTCCTTGACCATGGAGAGTATATTCGCCTTGAGGTCGACACCCTCCAGTATCTTTCTCCGCTCGTCATAGATAACCTCACGGTGCTTGTTGACCACATCATCATACTCAACGAGGTGCTTGCGCATGTCAAAATGGTACCCCTCGACCCGCTTTTGCACATCGGTAATCGCCCGGTTAATCAGGGCATTTTCAATAGGGGCGTCTTCGTCCATACCGGCCCACTCCATAAAGCCCTTGATGCGGTCACCGCCAAAGCGGCGCATGATATCATCCTCCAAGGAGACATAGAACCGCGAGCTCCCCGCGTCACCCTGCCGCCCCGCGCGACCCCGGAGCTGGTTATCAATCCGGCGCGCCTCATGCCGTTCGGTGCCGACAATGTAGAGACCGCCGAGGTCGACCACCTTATCATGCTTTCCCTGCCATTCCTGCGGGTTCTGCCCGTCCAGGCTCCCGCCGAGGATAATATCGACACCGCGCCCGGCCATATTGGTAGCCACGGTTACCGCCCCCGGCTCCCCGGCACGGGCAATAATATTCGCCTCCTTCTCGTGGAGCTTGGCATTCAGCACCTGGCAGGGAATCCCCTGCCTCTTCATCAAATCGCTTAAATATTCCGATTTTTCAATGGACACCGTGCCGATTAACACCGGACTCCCCTGCTCATGAAGTCGCTTGATTTCCCGCACCACCGCCCGGAATTTCGCCTCCTCGGTCTTATAAATCAGGTCGGTTAAGTCCTGTCGAACCATCGGCTTATGGGTGGGAACAACCACCACATCAAGCTGGTATATCTTGTAAAACTCCTCCGCCTCGGTGAGGGCGGTACCGGTCATGCCGCCCAGCTTGTCATACATGCGGAAGTAGTTCTGGATGGTGATGGTGGCATAGGTCATGCTCTCCCGCTGTACCTTGACACGTTCTTTGGCTTCTATCGCCTGGTGCAGCCCCTCGGAATAGCGCCGACCGTACATCAACCGCCCGGTGAATTCATCAACAATAATTACCTGGCCCTCCTTCACCACGTAATCACGGTCGCGCTTATACATGACCTGAGCCTTGAGGCTACTCTCCAGGTACCGGATCAGCGAGTGGTTCGCCGGGTCATATAAATTCGGCGATTTCAGTACACCTTCCCGCTTCAGTATTCGCTCCAGATTACTGATTCCGGCATCGGTCAGGTTAACCGTGCGGGATTTCTCATCCACAGTATAGTCTTCTTCCACCTGCAGCCGCGGTACCATACGGGCAAAGAGCTGGTACCGCTGGGCTGACTCCTCAGCCGGAGCGCTGATAATCAGCGGGGTGCGGGCTTCATCGATGAGCAGGTTATCGACCTCATCAACGATGGCATAGTGCATGGGACACTGCACGCAATGGGAAAGGTCGACCACCATGTTGTCCCGTAAATAGTCAAAGCCGAACTCGCTACTGGTACCATAGGTAATGTCAGCCTGGTACGCCTCTTTCCGGGAAATGGGCCGGAAATGCCGCCAGCGAACATCACCGGAATCGTAATCAGGGTCGTAAAGCCGGGCGGGGGAATGCTCATCCGGGTTCTGCATGGGGTAAATGCTGGCTACCTTGACCCCCAGCATATGATAGACAGGTCCCATCCAGTACGGGTCACGCCGCGCCAGGTAATCATTGACCGTAGCCAGGTGACACCCGCTTCCGGTCAGGGAATTGAGATAAAGGGGCAGCGTAGCCACCAGGGTCTTGCCTTCACCGGTTTTCATCTCGGCAATCTTTCCCTGGTGAAGGACAATACCGCCCATCAACTGCACATCATAGTGGCGCTGACCGAGAGTCCGCTTGGCGGCTTCGCGGACGGCAGCGTAAGCTTCGGGTAAAATATCATCGAGAGAACTGCCGCCGGATAGCCGCGACTTAAACTCATCCGTCCTGGCGCGAAGCTCGGCATCAGTGAGCTTTTCAAACTCGGGCTCAAGGCTATTGATACGGCTGACCACCAGCTGCAGCCGCTTTAACTCTTTTTCATTGGAATCAACCAGTCCGCCCAGCCATTTAAGCATTCTCTCTCTCCTTAATCAACCCCCTGGCTCTTTCCGCCATGGAATCCCAGACCATGACCCTGACCTCACCCATACCGTCAACAGTAATGGCAAACACAGACTGGGTACCGTGTGTCTTCAGCAGACACGGTATCCCGTAGCTCTCCAGCAATCCCTTTATCACCTGAGCTTCCATCTCATTGGCGGCTTTATACACTTCCACCAGTTTCTCGTTGTTATTCAAATAAGGCTCCAATAGACATTCCGGTATGGATTCGGTGTATAGCCTCACCCAGCAGTGGGGCTATGGGCAATATCGAAATTTTGTCTGATATCCGGCCATCACTCACCGGAACCGTATTGGTGACCACTACTTCCTCCACCGGACAGGAAGCTATCCGCTGGACGGCCGACCCGGAGAATATGGGGTGGGAGCAGCACGAGTATACCCTCTTCACCCCGGCGTTATTCAGCGCCGTAACCACCCCTGCCAGGGAACCGCCGGTATCTATCTCATCATCGACGGTGAGCGCCACCCTGCCCTCCACAGTACCGATGATATTCATTGTTTCCGTCTTGTCTTCATTGCCCAATCGCCTCTTTTCCATGATTGCCAGTGGCGCATTGAGCTTGGCAGCCAGGTCGCGCGCCCGTTTGGTGATACCGATATCAGTAGCCACTACCACCAGGTCGGCAAGGTTCTTGTTAAGAAAATAATTAGCCAGTATATCGAGTGCGGTCAGCTCATCCACCGGAATGCTGAAAAACCCCTGAATCTGTCCCGCGTGTAAGTCCACGGTCAGCACCCGGTTGGCCCCGGCCACGGTCAGCAGGTCAGCCACCAGCCGGCCGGTAATGGGCACCCTCGGCTGGTCTTTCTTATCCGTACGCCCGTAGCCAAAATATGGTATGACTGCCGTTATCCGGCCCGCCGAGGCACGCTTCAAGGCATCAAGCATAATGAGTAACTCCACCAGGTTATTATTGACCGGCGAGCAGATAGGCTGAACTACGAATGTATCCCGCTGGCGGACATTCTCCAGAATACGGACAAAGGTATTCTCATTACTGAACTGAAACACCTCGCACTTGCCGAGGGGTATCTTTAAATAATCGGCTATTTCCTGAGCCAGAGCCGGGTGAGCATTACCGGTAAATACCTTCAGTTCATCCATGAGCCATAATCTCCTTATCTATTGAATAAAGCGTTAGCCTAAATAATTATAGCACGATTGCCAACCCACCTCACCCCCACCAGACACACGCCAGGCAGGCACCTTCATGGCACTAAAATCCGGGAGAGTCCAGCTACGAAACAGAGAGCAGCCCCGTCCCACGCCATAATGAATTGCCATCACCAAAAGGACAGGGAGAATAATATAGACAATAAATTAAAGAGGAGGGATTCAGACCCGCTTAACCATCGATTCCGGTCAGTGGGAACCGCTGGCACATCCCGGCAATTTCCTGGCGCACCTGTTGCTGAATGTTGCGGTCATTAATGTTGGTGATAACCCTGACAATCAACGAAGCGATCTGTTCCATTTCCCCGGTGCCGAAGCCGCGGCTGGTCGCTGCCGGCGTACCCAGCCTGATGCCGCTGGCCAACCGTGGAGACCGGCGGTCAAAAGGAATGGCATTCCGGTTAATCACAATGCCGGCCCGCCCCAGAGCTTCTTCAGCCTGCTTGCCGGTGACGCCCGTCTCAGTAATGTCTACCAGAACAAGATGGTTATCGGTGCCACCGGATATCAAGCGCAGGCCCAGCTGTTGCAGCCCGCCAGCCAGGGCAAGGGCATTATCCAGCACTGCCTGCTGATAGGCAGCAAACTCCGGCTGCATCGCTTCATGGAAAGCCACTGCCTTGGCGGCGATAACATGCATCAGGGGCCCTCCCTGCATTTCCGGGAACACAGCGGCATCAACGGCTTTCGCCAGTTCCCGCCGGCACAGTATGAACCCGCTGCGTGGTCCCCGCAGGGTCTTATGGGTGGTTGAAGTGACCACGTCAGCGTAAGGCACCGGCGATGGGTGCAGCCCGGCGGCTACCAGACCGGCAATATGAGCCATATCCACAATAAGCCGCGCGCCCACCAGGTCAGCAATCTCACGGAAGCGCTTAAAATCAATGATGCGGGGATAGGCGCTGGCGCCAGCGACAATTACCTTTGGGCGGTGCTGTTGAGCCAGCTCGGCCACCATAGGATAATCGATCCTTTCCGTTTCCTTATCCAGCCCATAGGAAATAAAACGGTATGATTTGCCGGAAAAACTCGCCTTATCGCCATGAGTAAGGTGCCCGCCATGAGCCAGGCTCATCGCCATGACGGTATCACCGTATTCCAGCAGGGTATAATAAGCCGCCATATTTGCCTGGGCGCCGCTATGCGGCTGCACATTGGCATGCTCGGCGTGAAACAATTCCCTGGCTCGCCGGATGGCTAGATCTTCAACAATGTCCACATGGTCACAGCCACCGTAGTAACGCTGATGCGGGTAGCCCTCGGCGTATTTACCGGTCAGGAAAGAACCCTGAGCTTCGAGAACGGACTTACTGGCATAGTTCTCGGAAGCAATAAGATTTACGCTTTCTCGCTGACGCTTTACTTCATTGCTTATGGCACAGCTAACCTCGGGATCGGTCTGCACTAAGAAATCCATTTTTTTCTTTTCTCCTCGGGGGGGAAATACCTAAAATAGTCTACAATGACACTCATGAACTGTCAATTTTCAGTCGAGAAGGCACTATTTGATTCCAGTGGCAAACTCATTACCCCAGGCAAAACTTGACAAACGGCATTTGGCAAATTAGAATATATGTAAAGTTGTGTGATTTCCCCTTAAAATACTTGACACTAGAACGTTTTTCCTATATATATAGTGTCAAGAGAATGTCAATGATTCCGGGTTCTCGTTCAGGCAGTTCTGAACGATATCTTTAGGTAAAATTTCGAGAAGGACCAGAGACTTTCCAGTTCTGTTTTACAGTTCTCCCTGATGCCGAAGTATATATTTGTTACAGGTGGTGTAGTTAGTTCCGTTGGGAAGGGTATCGCTGTCGCTTCAATCGGCAATTTACTCAAGAACCGCCAGATCAGCGTGTCGGTACAGAAGCTAGATCCGTATCTTAATGTCGATCCGGGCACAATGTCCCCTTACCAGCACGGTGAGGTATTTGTCACCAGGGATGGAGCGGAAACCGACCTGGATTTAGGCAACTATGAACGTTTTATCGACGCTGATTTTACTGCTGATTGCAACGTGACCTCGGGGCAGATTTATAGCGCGGTTATCGCCAAGGAACGGCGGGGAGACTTTCTCGGTGGTACCATCCAGGTAGTACCTCATTTAACCTCTGAAATCAAGTCCCGGTTCAGGCAACTGGCTGAGAAATCAAAGGCTGATGTTATCCTTATTGAGGTAGGCGGCACCGTGGGCGATATTGAAGGGCAGCCGTTTCTGGAAGCTATCCGGCAAATGAGAAATGATGTCGGGCGTAACAACGTGCTGTACATCCACGTTACCTTCCTGCCCTATCTTAACTCTACGCGGGAATTGAAGACCAAGCCCACCCAGCATAGCGTGAATGAGCTGCGCCGCATGGGTATCCAGCCCGATATTATCATCTGTCGCAGTGACCTGCCGGTATCGGAAGGCATCCGGGACAAAATATCCCTCTTCTGTGATGTCGACAAACAGGCGGTTATTTCCCTGCCCACAGTGGATACCATATATGAGATACCCCTTATCCTTGAAGAAACCGGGCTGGGCAAACTGATTGTTGACAAGCTCGGTATTGAAGCCGGCCCGGTTGACCTGGGTCAGTGGCAGGAGATGGTCAGACGCATCAGGAGTCCCCGCGAACCAGTCAATATTGTGCTGGTGGGCAAGTACGTGGAACTGACCGATGCCTACTTTTCGGTTCGAGAAGCGCTCTACCATGCCGCCCTTTACCATGACCGGGACATCAATTTGCAGTGGGTACAGTCCGAAAATCTGCAAGACGACGGCTGCGATGCCCTGCTGCGCACCGCCCAGGGCATAATTGTGCCCGGCGGCTTTGGCACCCGTGGGATTGAAGGCATGATAAAGGCAGCCGAATATGCCCGAAATAATGAAATCCCCTACTTCGGGCTGTGTCTGGGTATGCAGGTAATGGTCATTGAGTTTGCCCGCCATATCCTGGAGTCGGTAAAGGTAAACTCCACTGAATTTGACCCCGACACCCCCTATCCGGTCATCGACCTGATGCCGGAACAAAAAAAGGTAGACGCCAAGGGGGCAACCATGCGTCTGGGTAACTACCCCTGCCATCTGCTACCGGGCACTCACGCTGCCCGCGCCTATAGCCAGGAGGTAATCTACGAGCGGCATCGCCACCGCTTTGAGTTCAATAACGAATATCGCCGTCAACTGAGTGAAGCGGGTATGGTTTACAGCGGCCTGTCTCCTGACGAGAAACTGGTTGAAATCTGCGAACTCACCAACCACCCCTGGATGCTGAGCTGCCAGTTCCATCCCGAGTTTCGCTCACGCCCGGCACGACCACATCCCCTGTTCCGCGACTTTGTCGGGGTTGCCAAGGATGTGCTCCGTGAAGGTGCTCAACCCCCGTTACCACTTACATCGTAATTCATGAAGAGGAGACTCCAATGCAAATCTTCTTAGACACCGCCAATATCGACCAGATCCGGCAAGCTGCCAGGCTGGGCATTATCAGCGGGGTGACCACCAACCCCAGCCTGGTTGCCCAGGAATCCACCAACGATTATGAAACCGTGGTGAAGACGATTTGCTCCATAATCAGTGGCCCGGTCTCGGCCGAAGTGCTGGCGGAAGACACCGAGTCGATAGTGGAAGAAGCCCGGGTAAAAGCATCCTGGGCGCCGAATGTCGCCATCAAGATACCGGTAACCGCCGACGGGCTCGCGGCAACCGCTACCCTGAGCCGGGAAAACATCGCGGTCAACATGACGCTCTGCTTCTCGGTAAACCAGGCGCTGCTTGCCGCCAGAGCCGGCGCTGCCTTTGTCAGCCCCTTTGTCGGCCGTCTCGATGACGCCGGGCATGATGGCATGCAGGTAGTGAGCGATATCGTCGAGATATATGACCGCTACCAGCTCCAGACCAAGGTAATTGCCGCCAGCATCCGTCACCCCCTCCACTGCGTGGCAGCGGCGAAGGCAGGGGCGCATATCGCCACCATACCCTACAGTGTACTGATGCAAATGATCAGACACCCGCTCACCGATGCCGGCATCAGCCGTTTTCTCGCCGACTGGCAGCGGGTCTCATCGAAACAGTAAACTAGTAACATTCCTCCCTTCCTGACCAAAAAAGGGGGTGAGAGCGAGGTAAAAATCATGGAGATTAGCGATCTGGAACACAAGACCAAAGAAGAACTGACCACAATGGCTAAAGAAATGGGCATCACTGACATTGCCGGCATTAAGAAGCAAGACATCATCATGCGCTTGCTCCAGACTAATGCCGAGCAGCAGGGCTACATTTTCTGCAGCGGTATCCTGGAGATAATGACTGACGGCTACGGCTTCCTCCGGCAGGACACCCTGCTGCCCAGCCAGACCGATGTCTATATTTCACCGTCGCAGATTCGCCGCTTCGGTCTGCGCAACGGTGACATGGTCTCCGGACATGGCCGACCGCCCAAAAGCAATGAGAAATACTACAGTCTGCTCCAGGTACTGGCGATTAACGACCTCAACCCGGAACTCGCCAAAAAGCGGCCTTATTTCGGCACCCTTACTCCCACCTTCCCCGATAATCGCATTAACCTGGAACACTCACCCAATGAATTGTCGACCCGACTGCTCAATCTCATTGCACCGATCGGCCGCGGACAGCGAGGTCTGATTGTATCCCCCCCCAAAGCCGGTAAAACGATATTGCTCAAGTCCATCGCTAATGCCATCACGGTTACCTATACTGATATTCACATTATGGTGTGCCTCATCGGCGAGCGGCCGGAAGAGGTTACCGATATGAAGCGCTCGGTCAGGGGAGAGGTAATCAGCGCTACCTTTGATGAGATGGTAGAAAACCAGACCCGTGTCGCCGAACTGGCGCTGGAAAGAGCCAAGCGCATCGTGGAGAGTGGCAAGGACGTAATTATCCTTCTCGATGGCATCACCCGTCTTACCCGAGCCTACAACCTCGCCATGCCGTCAAGTGGCCGCACCCTGTCCGGAGGCATTGACCCCGCCGCCCTGCACCCGGCCAAGCGCTTTTTCGGGGCTGCCCGCAATACTGCGGAAGGTGGCAGCCTGACCATCATTGCCACCTGCCTCATCGATACCGGCAGTCGCATGGATGACCTTATCTACGAAGAGTTCAAGGGAACCGGCAACATGGAACTCCACCTTGACCGGCGCCTGTCCGAGCGCCGTATCTTCCCGGCAATGGACATTCAGCGCAGCGCTACCCGGCGCGAGGAACTGTTGCTCGATGAAAACACCCTGAAGCAGGTATGGCTACTGCGCCGCATGGTGACGATGATTGCCTCCGACTCCATCAACGTGGTGGAGGCTACCGAGCGAGTTCTTGACCGCATGGCGAAAGCAAGAACCAACGCCGAGTTTCTGGATAGCCTGAACAAAGAAATGTAAACCTCTTTCCTCATTGGGAACAGCCTCTTGATAGTGGGCAACGAAATCCTATCACGGAGTGGAGGGAAAGGAAAAGACGGTGATGCAGATCAGGAAAACCTACCAGGGAATAAACCCGGAGCTACTGTACGCCGAGATCAGGGACTTTGTCCTCAAGCAAGGGGTGGTCCTCGATGAGCAAAAGCAGGAAACCTATACCCTGCCCGACCAGTCGGCATCCTTTATCTCCCGCGGCACCCTTATCTTCAAGGCTACGGCCGATTCCTCGGCAAAGGAATGCCTGCGGGCTCACCTTGTCGGTTCAGTACGGGGTGAGACCAAGGTAATGATTGACGTTGATGAGAGACTGTTTCCGCAGGAGAAGGTATCGGCGTTCCAGGCAGACCTGGACTTTATCTTTGGCTCCTATGAGTCAACGTAGCTTTATAACCACTCCACGAGCCGGTACATGTTCTCGTAAGCCCTGCCGAAATCCGGTGCGTTCCGTTCCAGTTCGGCCCGTAACTCACCTATCCGCTGGATAAACTGCCGCCTGTCCTTACGTTCCACCAGGTCCGTCCACCATCTCGCTTTGCGCTGGAACAGTTTTTCCATATCAGCCAGTCCGGGCAAATTCATCTGGAGGGACGCATAGAGCTCCGGGTCTTCAGAAATCACGCTCTCCACCAGGGTCAACAATACTTTATAGGTAATGCCGCCAATGGGAGCCATCTGCCGCAACTTGCCCACACTCAACAGGGTATCCGCCGAAGCAATGGCGATGAAATGGGCGAGGCCAAGGATAACGGTCATCATTTCGTCATGTTCCTGTGGCGTCATCAGGCTGACCTTCGCCCCCCTGTTTTCCAGGTAAACGCGTACCTTCTCCGCCAGCGCTGCCTCCGGCTCGCTGGTCGGCGTGAGAATAATATTTTGATTCACCAGACTCCGGGCGCCGGGACCGAACAGGGAATGACCACCAAGCACTGTGCCCTGCCCAATATGCCGGTGCATGAGGTCCACGGGAAGCACCTTGATGGAGGTAATATCAACCACAATCTGTCCGGGGCGGATATGCGGTCCCACCTCTCTGACCACATCGGCAAAGCTCTCTATGGGCACGGAAAACAGCACGGCGTCAGCACTCTTGACCGCTTCTACATTGGAAGCGGTCTCAACCCCCAGCTGCCGTTTTGCCTCCAGAAGTTTCGCCTCGGTGCGGCCGCTTATCACCACTTCCTTGCCATCACCCGTCAGCTGGGCGGCAAACCACCGCCCCATTTTCCCTGAGCCACCCAGAATCGCTACTCTCACCATATCATCCGGGCCCGGATCACTATACTGAGCCCGCACCTGCCTCTCTGGACCTGGGATAAGAGCCGAGGACCTTCAGAAAGATGGCATGCTTCTCCAGGTTATCTAGAGTCTCACCGGTCAGCCGGTCCTGGCGATGGCCTTCAAAGTCCAGATAGAAATTATACTCCCAGGGTTTCTGCCTGGTCGGTCTTGATTCCAGCTTGGTCAGGCTGATATTTCGGGAAGCAAACTCCCTCAGTGCTGCATAGAGCACTCCCGGCCGGTCTTTTGCCGAAAAGACGACCGAGGTTTTATCATCCCCCGAGGGCGGGGAGTCTTCCCTGGAGAGGATGAAAAACCGGGTAAAATTGTGCGGGTTATCCTCAATTTCCCGGGCCACCACCTTCATCGCGTAGATTTCAGCAGCTTGGGCGCTGGCGATGGCGGCGTGCTCCGGCGCACCCTCTTCTTTCACCAGTCTTACGCTGCCAGCGGTGTCACTGGTGGTGATAATTTCACAGTGCAACTGCTTCAGGAAACTGCGGCACTGGGCAAGCGCCTGCGGGTGGGAATACACCCTCTTTATAGTCGCCAGGTCCGAATCAGGCAGGGTAATCAGGCAATGGCTAACCCGAAGTTCAATCTCACCGCATACCTTGAGGGTTGAGTCCAGCAGCAGGTCATAGACCTGATTAACACTCCCTTCCAGGGAATTCTCAATAGGCACCACCCCGAACTGCGCCTCACCCCGCTCCACCATACCGAACACGTCAGCGAAGCTTTCACAGGGCCGGGTCTGCAGATATGGCCCGAAGAAGCGGGAAGCGGCTTCCTCGCTATAGGCACCGGTCTCGCCCTGAAAGGCAACCTCGACCACTCCCTGGACACGCTTGCTGGCGGTGACTATCTGTTTAAAGATAGCCTCAATATCACGCTGGCTGATATTTTTCTCCCGGGCAAGCGACCTGATATTTTCCATCAGCCGGTACTCCCGGGCGATATCCTCGATGATTCTATTCTTTCGCCGCTTTGCCCTGCCGATTTCCTCAGCCAGCCTCAGCCTTTCCTGAATAAGCTCGACTATCCGGATATCTATTTCGTCGATTTTCTTTCTCAACTCTTCCAGAGTCATTTAATTACCCCCGGCATCAGCCCGGCTCTCAGCGCAAAATCGACCAGGGTCACCGCCATCATCGCTTCCACCACCACTACCGCACGGGGTACGATGCACACGTCATGGCGTCCCTTCACCACAATGGCGGAGTCCTTCATAGTCTTCAGATCCACCGTCGGCTGCTCTAGGGCGATTGAAGACGTCGGCTTCACCGCCACCCTGACCACCAGCGGCATGCCCGTGCTCATCCCGCCGAGGATGCCGCCGGCATTGTTGGTGGTGGTAACCACCTTGCCATCCTTTACGGTAAACGGGTCATTATTCTCGGAGCCCCGCTTCCCGGCGACAGCAAAGCCGGCGCCGAACTCAACGCCTTTGACCGCCGGTATGGCAAACAGTGCTTTCGCCAGCTCACCATCCAGGTTGTCAAAGACCGGCTCTCCCAGACCTGCCGGCAGATTGAGGGCAATACCCTCAATCACCCCGCCCAGACTGTCACCTTCTTCTCCGACCCGGGCAATCAGCTCCGTCATTCTCTCCCCAGCTTCCGGGTCGGCGCAGCGGAGCGGGTTCTTTCCGGCATTGCTTCGTATCTCGGCAATATCCCCGGGCTCTGCTGTAATGCCGCCTATCTCGACTACATGGGCAATAATATCAATACCCTTCAGTCCGAGCAGCTTTTTGGCAATCGCCCCCGCCATAACCAGGGGAGCGGTAATCCTGCCGGAAAAGCGGCCGCCGCCACGGGTATCGTTAAAACCCCCGTACTTGATAAAAGCGGTATAGTCGGCATGACCCGGCCGGGGCACGAGCACGTTATCACGGTAGGCACCGGAGTCAGCATCTTTGTTCCACGTCAGCAGGCAGATGGGGGCACCGGTGGTGCAACCGTTATACACACCGGAGAGGATTTCAACCCTGTCCGGCTCGGCTCTCTCCGTAGAGCCCGCCCCTTTCCCTGTCCAGCGCTTGCCCGCCTCCACCTCGATTTCCGCCCCGGTTACGGGGAGACCGGCGGGACAACCGTCCACGATTATCCCCACGCACCCCCCGTGGCTTTCGCCAAAGCTGGTTAGAGTAAACAGCGTACCCAGTCTATTCCCCATCTTTTTTCAACTCCCCTCGATTCCCTCCAGTATATCCCAGATTTCCGGTAAAAATATAGTTCGTCCGGTCTACCGGTCACGCTCCAGTCTGCCACCGATACTCACCAGTATATCCCAGAACCCGGGAAATGTCTTGGTGACACATTCCGCGCCCTCAATCACCGTTTCACCGGCTACCGCGCCGAGTACGCTGAATGCCATAGCAATCCGGTGGTCACCGCGACTGTCGATTACCGCACCCCGCGGTGCCCCGCCGGTAACCGTGAGCCTGCTTTTCTCCACTACGGTGGCTATTCCCATCCGGCTCAATCCCGCCGCCACCGCCGCCACCCGGTCCGATTCCTTTATCCGCGCCCGTTCAATGCCGGCAAACTCACTGACACCGTCGGCAACCGCCGCCAGGACCGCCATGGTCGGCAGCAGGTCGATACATTCGGACAGGTCGGCACGGATAGCCCGCAGCCTCGACTGGCTCACCCTCACCGTGCTGTTAACCAACTCGACTTCGGCTCCCATCTCTTTCAGGTAATCCAGCAGTACCCGGTCGCCCTGCATACTGTGCCGGTTCAGGTTCCTTATTTCCAGCTCACCGCAGGCAGCCCCCAGCGCCAGCAAATACGACGCCGAAGACCAGTCCCCTTCAACCGCGTACCTGGCCGGCTGATATGTTTGCCGGGATATATCAATCGTATCCGGAGACACCGAGACCTGTATCCCGAACCTGCCGAGACATTCCACGGTCATCATCACGTATGCTTTTGATTCCAGCGGTGAGGTCAGCCGGATGCTTATTCCCTGTTCCGCCCGGGGAGCGATAAACAGCAACGCCGAGACAAACTGGGAACTGACGTTACCGGGTAAATCGGTGGCACCGCCTCTCAGCGTTCCCCCCGCAACGGTTACCGGAGCGAACCCGCCGTTACTGGTACAGTTCACCCCCAGTTTTCTTAACGCCTCAACCAGCGGCTTGACCGGTCGTCCGGCGAGGGATGCCCCGGCGGTGAGCCGGCACGTACCGGGGACCAGCGTACAGAGCGCCGTCATGAACCGCAACGTCGCCGCCGAATCACCGCAAAACAGGTCGGCAGCCGGCTCACGGAACGTGCCACCGCTGACCCGCCATGCGCATTGTTCCGACTCGATGCCAACACCCACCCCGGTCAATACCCTGGCGGCGGATTCGGTATCATCCGAGCCCAAGGGGTTCACCACCTCACTTATGCCGTCAGCCAGAGCCGCCCCGGTTAGCCCGCGGATGGTATAGCTCTTTGACGGTGGGGCATTCACCGCCCCCCCTATTTCACTTTTCGCAATGGAAATCCGCATCCGCTTTCACCCGATTGATTATCCGCGCCACCACGGAGTTGATGTTCAGCTTTGACGTATTCATGGTGATATCCGCCGCCCGCTGGTAGTAGGGCTGGCGGAATTTCATAAGCTCCCGTATGCGGGCGGCAGTGTCACCCGCGCCGAGCAGGGGTCTTTCCCCGCTATCACTCGCTACGCGGTCTAAAATTACCGACGGTGATGCCATCAGGTAAACGATAACGCACTCCTTTTTTAACCGGTCGATATTTATTTTATTGAGAACGACGCCGCCACCGCAGGCAATAACCGCCTGCTTCTGTCCGACCAACCCCTTGACCGCCCCGATTTCCAGCTCACGGAAGCCTATCTCCCCATCCTGCCGGAAAATATCGGGGATGGATTTTCCCGCTTTCTGTTCAATCAATGAATCCAGCTCAATAAATCCCTTGCCCAGGCTTTCCGCCAGGGCCTTTCCCACCGCCGTCTTGCCCACCCCCATGAAACCAACCAGGGCAATGCTCGTCTTCATTTTGGCAAAGCCTTTATCGCCTCGTTTTTCATCAGCTGGCGTGGAGCCTCCCTGCCTGTCCACTGCTCGAATGCCAGCGCTCCCTGCCACACCAGCATATCCAGTCCGCCGATAACCGTCGCGCCGGCTGCCTCAGCTTCCCGCAGCAGCCTGGTCCGGACAGGGTTATAGACGATATCATAGACCACCAGACCGGGCCTGAGCAGTCCGGCGGGGACCGGGCTGTCACCATCATTCGGGGCCATGCCCACACTGGTCGTATTGACCAGAATATCCGCTTCGCCCAGCACATTCTCCAGATTGCTCACATTAAGCTCCAGAGCGCTTACCTCGCGCTGAAATGCCCGGAAGATTACCTGGGCCAGTTCGATTGCCCGTTCCGGTTTCCGGTTGAGAAGAACCAGTTGCGCACCTCTTTCAGCAAGAATGAAGGAGACCGCTCTGGCGGCACCACCTGCCCCCTGAACCACCACCCGCCTGCCCTGCGGGTCTATTCCCCTCTCCAGCAACGGTCCGAGGAATCCATCGGCGTCGGTGTTGGAACCCCGCAAACAGCCATCATCGTTTATCACGGTATTGACCGCACCTATTTTTTGGGCGAGCGGGGAAAGCTCATCCAGCAGCGGCACCACCGCCACTTTATGGGGAATGGTCACGTTAACACCCCGAACATTGAGGGCTTTCATGCCCGCGATAGCCGCACCTAGTTCTCCTTCCCTTACCGGAAAGGTAACATAGACAT
Organism: uncultured Dehalococcoidaceae bacterium; assembly: GCA_964468755.1. Taxonomy (GTDB): domain Bacteria; phylum Chloroflexota; class Dehalococcoidia; order Dehalococcoidales; family RBG-16-60-22; genus CAYXWH01. Next base: position 43,847 of record CAYXWH010000004.1, on the reverse strand, counting down.
AGTCCAGACCCAGCTCCCTAAAGGCGGCATTAAACATCGCCGGCGACATACTGTGCCCGACGGGATAGCCGATAAGGCCGCAGACCCGGGTCTTGCCGGTTATGATGTTCTCACTTCGCATCAGGCAACATCCCGTATATCATGCGCAACTCCGGCACCGTTAGCTGACCGGATGCCGATTCCGCACCTTCGGCAATCGCCCCATAGGTAAAGTACCCGCCCATGAGCGGACCGAGGACCCGACTGGCGACTCCCATCACGCCCATGGCAAAGGCAACCATGTTAAGCTGCGGAAAGTCTTTAATCAACTGCAACACCGTTATAGTATCGGCAAAGCTCTGTGCCGTGGTCACCACCTTACCGATATCGGCACCCGCCTCCATCTGCCGGTGTACTATCCCTTTCATCTCCTGGTACGGGGGCGTTTCGGTAAAATTATGGTACGATAACAGGCACCGTGCCCTGGTCTTAATCAATCTTACCGTTCTTTCCAGCTTCCTGGTGCCCAGCTCGATATCAATGATGTCTGCTCCCAGCGTTATTGCCCGGAGCAATTCCTCTACCCTTTCATCTTCACCCCCCTGCCAGTTACCCCCCTCGGCAACACTGCGATTGCAGGCAATCCACGGCTTCCTGAGCTGGCGGACCACCTCCTGCCAGCCGGTACCGATCAGGTCGATGCGCACCTCGAACAAATCAACCAGCGCCTGCACCGACTCGATTGCAGTCAGGTCATTATTCACGATAACGGCACAAATCCTGGGACTAGTCATCTTCAGCCAGCACTTTTTCCACCAGGGAAAGACTTACCCCATCGGTAATAAAGGCATCACCAATCGACTTTAGCAAAATGAAGCGGACTTTATCGTCCTGCACCTTCTTATCATGCCGTATTGCCTCAACTATCCCGGCCCTATCCAGCGCCGGCATTTCCGTCGGCAGTCCTGCCTGCTCAATAATGCGGGTTAACCTTACCACCTCAGCTTCACTCAGAGCACCCATTTCCCGGGAGATTCTCGCCGCGGTCACCATGCCGATGGCTACCGCCCGGCCGTGCCCGACGCCGAACTCTGATACCGATTCAATGGCATGCCCGATGGTATGACCGTAATTCAAAATGCTTCTTATACCCAAATCCCGTTCGTCCTGCTTTACTATCCTCGCCTTAATCTTCGCCGTTCGGTAAACCACCTCCTCCAGCACCCTGCCCTGAAGCGCTTTTACCTTGTCCAGATTATGCTCCAGAAAGGTAAAGAGTTCCTTATCCCGAATGGCGGCACTCTTGATAATCTCCGCCAGTCCGCTGGCCAGTTCGATTTCCGGCAGCGTCCGCAGGGTATCCGTGTCGGCAATCACCAGTTCCGGCTGGTAGAATGCCCCGATTTTATTCTTCAACCGGCCGTGGTCCACTGCCACCTTACCGCCGATACTGCTATCCACCTGTGCCAGCAGGGTAGTTGGCACCTGGACCAGTGGCACGCCGCGCATATAGGTCGCCGCCACGAAGCCAGCCAGGTCACCGACACCCCCGCCACCGAGAGCCAGAACCGGCGTGCTTCTCTCGGCGTAGGCATCGGTCAACTCCTGATACAGCCGGCCCGCGGTTTCCAGCGACTTCTGCTCCTCTCCATCGGGCACCTGCAGGGTGGTGACCCTGAAACCGTCCCGGGCCAGTCCCTGAGTAAGGGCATCGCCGTACCGTTCCATCACCACCGTATCGGTGATAACCACCAGTTTGCCCGAAAAACCCTTCTTTTTCAGCCAGTGTCCGGTCCGGGGCAGCAGTCCCGCCCCCACATAGATTTCATACCGGTTCCGGCCCAGACCTACGTTAATCTTTTTCATTTGCTGCTATTTTACCCTTACTTACCGGGGGAAGCAATCAGCCGGTAAATTTGATTACAGGCATCGATAACCTCTTTCAGTTCGTCCGGGGTTATTGTCTGCTGACCGTCAACAAATGATGCCTTCGGGTCAAAGTGGGTCTCTACCATCAGTCCGCTTGCCCCGGCGGCTATGGCGGCACAGCTCATGTTAAATATAAGGTCACGGCGACCGGTGGCATGGCTGGGATCAGCCAGAACCGGCAGATAGGTCTCTTTCTGGATAGCCGGTATCGCCGCCAGGTCAAGTGTGTACCTCGTGTAATTTCTGCCCTTGCCCAACGGCAATATCCCCCGCTCACAGAGGACAATATCCTTGTTACCCTCGGCAGCAATGTACTCGGCAAAAGACAGGAATTCCTCAATGCCGGCACCGAAATGCCGTTTAAACAGGACCGGCTTATTCTTTATGGCTACAGTGGTGAGGAGGTCCTGGTCATACATATTCCTGGTGCCTATCTGTAGCATATCGACGTATTGTGCCACCAGGTCAACCTGCGTCTCTCCCCTCACCTCGGTCACCACCGCCAGCTCGAACCGGTCACCCGCCTCACGCAACCAGCTTAGCGCCGCCTCTGCCTGCTCCAGACCGATAGCCCCCAGTCCCTGAAAGGAATGGACGGAACTCCTTGGCTTGAAAATACCACCACGCAACACCTGGGCGCCGGCTTTCTTGATGCCTTCGGCAATCCGGAAAAGCTGCTTTTTGCTCTCCACCGCACATGGCCCGGCAATATACACCGGCTTGTCACCGCCGATATCCACGCTACCCACTCTGACTGTGCGCCGCTCGTTTTCCTCTCCCATGTACCGGTTATACTCCCGGCTGATGAGCTTGTAAGGAGTCTCCACCATTACTGCCTCCTTCACCCCGGGCAGCACGGCAAAATGCGAGAACGGAATCTTCCCCTCATCACCCACCAGTCCAATCACCGTACGGAATTCACCCCGGGAAACATCGGCTTTGAGACCGCACTTCCTCACCTCTTTGACCACATCGGCGATTTCTTTATCGGTTGCCTCGGTTTTCATGATAATCATCTCTCCTCCTCCCTGATAACCAAAATAAAAAAACCCTCTTCGGAGAGGGTCTTGCTTTAGTTCACTCTATTCTCTTTCCAGTCTCATACTACTTCATAGCCAAGCCCTCCCCGCGCGAGCTGCGCCCGGTAAACCAATAATAAAACCAAAAATATACGCTTAATGTTTTACTCAGTCGATCGGTTATCATTTTCGTTAATCCTTACTTGCAGTAAAATGTAGCATAACGGTATGGCGCTGTCAACTCCAGGCGAGTAATCTTAAAATAGCAAATGGCAGAATATTTTAAAAATTCATTCTGTCTATGTTAATCGTGATTTTGAAATTAACATATTATAACTAGAGTTGACAGGTACGGCAGACATATGATAAACTACCATTTTAGTTTCGGTGTTCAGATTAAATAGCTGATAGGTTGAAATCTATGCTCAATCTTAGGCTATAGTTTGTAGTGGATGAGCCGCAGCTCATCCATTTGAATTGTAGGGAATAGGAAGGTTACTATGCCGACAGTTAATCAACTTGTTCGAAAGGGACGTAAAGCGGTCGCCAAGAAGACCAAAACACCGGCACTGCGCTATACCTATAATGCCTTAAAGAACCGGACAATGCAGGGCCGGGGTTCGCCCCAGAAACGCGGGGTTTGTATCCAGGTGAAGACCACCACCCCGAAGAAGCCCAACTCGGCATTGCGCAAGATAGCCAGGGTGAGGTTGACCAATGGCTTCGAGGTAACCGCCTACATTCCCGGCGAAGGACATGAACTCCAGGAACATTCCGTAGTCCTGATTCGCGGAGGCCGGGTGAAAGACCTGCCTGGAGTGCGCTACCACATTGTACGTGGGGCGCTGGATACCACCGGAGTAGCCAATCGTCACCGCGGCCGGAGCAAGTACGGGAGCAAGATGCCCAAAGAAAAGGCGACTGCCTAAATAGAGGAAACGAAACATGCCAAGACGAGCTCGAGCGACTAAAAGAGAGACAACGGTTGATCCCAAGTACCACAGTATTGTTGTGGCCAAACTGATCAACCGCATAATGATGCACGGTCAAAAGAGGACAGCGGAGAGCATTACCTACGGCGCGCTGGAATTACTGGGGCAGCAGACGTCAAAAGACCCGGTCACCGCCCTGGAGCAGTCGATAAGGAACGCTACGCCTCTGCTCCAGGTTAAGCCACGCCGGGTCGGCGGTGCGACGTATCAGGTACCCGTGGAGGTACCGGCCGACCGTGGTTTCTCAACCGCCCTGCGCTGGCTGATACAATCATCCCGGGCCCGTAAGGGTAAGTCAATGAAAGAGAGACTGGCCGCGGAACTGATTGATGCCTTCCAGGGGCAGGGGGTTACCATTAAAAAGCGGGAAGACACTCATAAAATGGCGGAGGCTAACCGGGCCTTTGCCCACTATAGATGGTGAGGTATTAGAATTATTAGTCCTGATATTACTATAAAAGAGCCAAAAGCAAAAAGGGAAGGAAAAGTGCCTGAGCGTTTTCCGTTAGAGCACATCCGGAATACTGGTATTATTGCTCACATTGATGCCGGTAAGACCACCGTCACCGAGCGGATACTGTATTACACCGGCCGAACGTATAAAGTCGGTGAGGTGCATGAAGGTACCGCCGTCATGGACTGGATGGAGCAGGAAAAGCAGCGCGGTATCACCATCACGGCGGCGGCAACCAGTTGCTACTGGAACGACTGCCGTATCAATATTATTGATACGCCGGGGCATGTAGACTTCACTGCTGAAGTGGAGCGCAGCCTCAGAGTGCTGGACGGAGGCGTGGTGGTCTTCGATGCGGTGGCTGGCGTTGAAGCTCAGTCAGAAACGGTATGGCGTCAGGCTGACCGATACCGGGTCCCCCGAATTTGCTTTATTAACAAGATGGACCGGATTGGCGCCAACTTCCACCGGACGATTACCGCAATTGAAAAACGGCTCAAGGCAACCCCGCTACCCGTGCAACTTCCTCTGGGGGAGGAAAGCTCCTTCCACGGGGTTATTGACCTTATTGAAAACAAAGCCTGGCACTTCGATGGCAGACATGATTCTGATCCACAACCGATGGAAATACCGGCATCGGAACAGGCCAGGTGTAATGAATTTCACCATACCCTGATTGAAAAACTGGCCGAGCATGACGACCAGATTATGCTCGCCTACCTTGAGGGACAAGAGGTTTCCGCCAGTGACATACGACGAGCCTTGAGACAGGCGACCCTGGCCAACAAGGTGGTCCCCGTGCTTTGCGGTAGCGCATTGAAGAACGTTGGCATTCAGCCACTCCTTGACGCCGCGGTCAACTACCTGCCATCACCGCTGGATGTGCCGCCGGTACCGGTTATCGATGCCAAGGGCACCGAACTCAGCCGGCCCGCTAGCGACACCGCTCCCTTTGCCGCACTGGCGTTCAAGGTCGTCTCTGACCCCTTCATGGGCAGGCTGGTTTACCTCAGGGTATATTCCGGTAAAGTGAAGGTGGGTACTCAGGTCCTTAATGCCACCCGGGGCAAGCGGGAACGCATTGGCAGACTCCTGTTAATGCACGCCAATCACCGTGAGGACGTGACCGAAGCCGATACCGGAGCGATTATCGCCGCTTTGGGATTGAAAGATACCTTTACCGGAGATAGCCTCTGTGATTCATCCAAGGCAGTGCTTCTGGAAGCAATCCGCTTCCCTGAGCCGGTGATATCAATCGCTATCGAGCCTAAGTCCAGGGCTGACCAGGAGAAACTGGGCGAAGCCCTGCGAAAGCTCACCGAAGAAGACCCCACCTTCAAGGTCTATTATGACCAGGAAACCGGGCAGACCCTTATCTCAGGGATGGGTGAACTGCACCTTGAGGTTATCGTGAACCGGGTTATCAGTGAGTTCAAGGTCGCGGCGAAAGTAGGTAAACCACATGTTGCCTACAAGGAGACCATCACCCTGCCGGTACGGGCTGAAGGCAGGTTCATCCGCCAGAGCGGGGGGCATGGCCAGTACGGGCACGTCAATATTGAACTCCAGCCACTGGCACGGGGTGAAGGCTTTCAATTCATCGAAAATATCAAGGGTGGCACCATACCCAGACAGTATATCCCGCCGGTTGAAACCGGCATCAAGGAAGCCATGGAGACCGGTGTTCTGGCCGGCTATCCCATGGTTGATATCAAAGCTACCATCTATGATGGTAGCTACCATGAGGTTGACTCCTCGGAGCTTGCCTTTAAGACGGCCGGATCACTGGCGTTTAAGCAAGGCGCCCGGAAAGCCAAGCCGGTACTCCTCGAGCCGATAATGAAACTGGAAATAGTTACTCCGGAACAGTTTCTCGGTGATATCATCGGCGACCTTAACTCAATGAGGGGGCATGTCGAGTCAATCGAGACACAAGAAGAACTGTATGTGGTCCGCTGCCTGGTACCATTGGCCGAGACCTTTGGCTACGCCACCAGGTTAAGGTCACTTACCCAGGGCAGAGCCACCTATTCTCTGGAATTTCATCGATACCGGGAGATACCGCCCGAACTGGCGGAACAAATAATAGAAAAAACTACGGGTAAAAAGCATGGCTAAGCAAAAGATTCGTATCAAGCTAAAAGGGTTTGACCACCGCATAGTTGACCAGTCCGCGGAACAGATTGTTGATGCCGTCGAGCGTACCGGAGCAATCGTGGTTGGCCCGGTGCCGTTGCCAACCCGCATCCAGAAGTACAGTGTGATACGGTCTCCATTTATCGATAAGGACTCACAGGAGCAGTTTGAAGTACGCACCCACAAGCGCCTTATTGATATCGTCGAGACAACTTCCAAGACGATAGATGCATTGACGAAACTTAATCTGCCCTCAGGGGTGGAAATCGATATTAAATTGTGAGGAACATTCAGGTGGCGAAGGCAAAGACGCTGGGTATTATCGGTAAGAAGCTGGGCATGAGCCAGGTCTTTCGGGAGGATGGCACCGCCGAAGCGGTAACCGCCATTGATACCGAAGCATGCACCGTGGTACAGGTAAAGACCATCGCTAAAGACGGCTACAGTGCCGCCCAGATCGGCTCGGGCGAGGTGAAACGGACAAAGTCATCCCGGCGCGATTCCGCCAAAAAGCAGAAAGAGTACAAATGCCGCCGGGAATTCAGACTGGATGAGACTGAAGGTATCGAAGTGGGACAACCCGTTGATGTCAGTCTGTTTCAGGCTGGAGACCTGATCGATGTGACCGGTGTATCCAAGGGCAAGGGGTTTGCCGGAGTGGTCAAACGCCACAATTTTAGCGGCGGCCCGAAAACACACGGGCAGTCAGACCGGCACCGTGCCCCGGGTTCCATCGGCGCAGGCTCTACGCCGGGCCGGGTCTGGAAAGGCCAGCGCATGGCGGGGCATATGGGAAATAAACGGGTAACAGTAAGCAACCTTGAAGTGTTTGCAGCTGACCCCGCCCGCAATCTGTTACTGGTCAGGGGAGCGGTCCCTGGCGGTAAAAATGGGTTGCTCATGATACGGAAATCAGCGAGGAGGAAGTAAGCAAGTGGAGGTTCCGGTTTACAACCTCACCGGAGAAGCGGTGAGGCACGTCGAAATAAGTGACCTGGTATTTGCCGTGCCCTTTAATGAGGGAGTGGTACACCAGGTGCTGGTTGCCCAACGGGCAAACGCTCGCCAGGGGACTGCGTCAGCCAAGACCAGGAGTCAGGTTGCCGGAAGTACCCACAAGATATTCCGCCAGAAGGGTACCGGTAATGCCCGTGCCGGCAGCCGGCGGTCACCGCTGCGCCGCGGCGGTGGTATTATCTTTGGCCCCCAGCCAAGGAGCTATCGGCAAGCAATACCGAAGAAAATGCGCCGGCTCGCTTTGCGGTGTGTCCTTTCCGCCAAGGTCCGAGATGGTGAACTGAAAGTCCTGGAAGACCTGACCTTCGCGGAACCAAAGACCAAGAATATGCGGCAGATGCTGGACGCACTTGGCGCGGTTTCCTCTACCCTGGTCATCACCAATGAACCGGAGAATAACACAATTAAATCAGCACGTAACCTGCCGGGCATTAAAACAACGCCGGTTAACCTGATAAACGTGCTCGACATACTATCTCACCAGATGCTCCTTATCACCGAGGAGGCAGTACGCACCACGGAAAAAATCTGGGGGCAGCCGCTGGAGCGAAGGGGTGACTATGCACCTGTATGAAGTTTTACGCCGCCCGGTCATCACCGAAAAGAATACTACCCTTCAGACAGCGGGGAAATATGCCTTTGAGGTCGATGGCAGGGCGAACAAACCGCAGATAAAGCAAGCGGTGGAAAAGGCGTTTAAGGTAAAAGTAATCGGAGTGAATGTGGTCACGGTGCCCAGCAAGGCACGAAGAGTAGGCAGAACAATAATACAAACGCGTTCCTGGAAAAAGGCGCTTGTTACCCTGAAAGCGGGAGATAAGATTGAATTCTTTGAAGGCGTCTAAAACAAAAGGGGGAGCCCAGTGGCAGTAAAGGTATACCGTCCCACCTCGCCCGGCCGGCGGGGAATGAGTGGGGCTACGTTTGAGGAAATCAGCAAGAAAAAACCGGAAAAATCGCTGGTTCTACCTCTCAAGAAGCGGTCGGGGCGTAATAACCAGGGCAGGATAACCGTCCGCCACCGGGGAGGAGGCGCCAAACGTAGGCTGCGCATCATTGACTTCAAGCGGGACAAAATGAGCGTCCCGGGCCGAGTGGCCTCGATTGAATATGACCCGAACCGGTCGGCACGGATTGCGCTGATTCACTACGTCGATGGCGAAAAGCGCTACATCCTGGCTCCGCTGGGACTCAATGTGGGGGATACTATTATGGCCGGAGGCGAGGCGGAACTAAAACCCGGGAATGCCATGGCCATGCAACTCATTCCTACCGGCAGCCAGATACATAATATTGAGCTGCAGAAGGGCAGAGGCGGACAGATAGTAAGGAGTGCCGGGGCAGCCGCACAATTAATGGGTAAAGAAGGCGACTACGTCCTGGTCAGGCTGCCATCAGGTGAGATCCGGCGAATCCGCAGCAACTGCCAGGCGACAATCGGTCAAATAGGAAATATCGACCACCAGAATATCAAGCTGGGTAAGGCGGGGCGGAAGCGCTTGATGGGCTGGCGACCGACGGTAAGGGGCTCAGCTATGACCCCCCGTGACCACCCTCATGGTGGCGGTGAAGGCAGGGCACCGATTGGCTTACCCGGCCCGAAAACACCCTGGGGTAAACCGGCGCTGGGCTATAAGACTCGTAAGCCAAAGGCTTCCGACAAGATGATTATTAAACGGAGATCAAAGTAAGCAAATAGGGGAGTTCCATGTCTAGGTCAACGAAGAAGGGACCAGCTATAAATGACAAACTACTTAAGAAGGTAGATGCCGTTATTCGCTCCGGACAGAAAACGGTAATCAAGACGTGGGCACGCTCATCTACCATTATGCCCCAGATGGTGGGACTGACCATTGGTGTGCACGATGGCCGGAGACATGTCCCCATTTATATTACGGAAAACATGGTGGGGCACAAACTGGGAGAGTTTGCCCCAACCCGAGCCTTCCGGGGACATGTGAGCAAGGGAGAAAGAGCCGTACAGGCACGAAAGAGATAATAGGGCTATAGCCGCTAGGCAGGATAGAATATGGAAGTCAAAGCAATAGCGAAGGATACCGGGGTATCAGCACAAAAGATGCGGCCACTGGTAGATATGGTAAGAGGGAAAAAGGTTGATGATGCTCTTACCTTGCTCCAGTTTACCCCGTCACCGAAAGCCAAGGTAGTGGCCAAGGTAGTTAAATCAGCAGCCGCGAATGCGGAGAACAACTTTCAAATGTCTCCCGCGGACTTGAAGATAGTGAACATCTTTGCTGACGAAGCTCGAACGTTGAAAAGGTACCGCCCGCGGGCTCGCGGGAGAGTCAGTCCTATCCTGAAGCGTTCCAGCCATATCACCGTCATTGTGAGTGAGCAGGAGGAGTAAGTGGGTCATAAAGTTCATCCAACAGGTTTCCGGCTTGGCGTCATACGCGACTGGCAGGCAAAGTGGTATTCTGACCGTAACTATGCTGATTTTCTTCAGGAAGACATTAAAATCCGCCAAGCTATCCGGGCCAAGTACCCTGAAGCAGCCATCTCTCTGGTAGAAATCGACCGCCAGGCAAAAGATATTTTGCTGACGCTGTACACCGCCCGCCCTGGAATCGTTATCGGACGGGGAGGACAGCGGGTTGATGAGATTCGCGTTTATCTGGAGAACCTCATCCAGAGGAAGACCCGCTTAAATATACAGGAGATACGACAGCCTGAACTTGACGCTTATCTGGTGGCAAGAACCATAGCCGAGCAGATAGAGCGCCGGGTTGCTTACCGGAGAGCCATGAAACAGGCAATTTTCCGCACCATTCAGTCCGGTGCTAAAGGAATAAAGATCAGTTGTGCCGGCCGACTGGGCAATGCTGAGATAGCCCGCCGGCAGACCATGCACCAGGGACAGGTGCCGTTGCACACCTTGCGTGCTGACATTGATTACGGTTTCACCGAGGCACGTACCACTCTGGGGCGGATTGGCGTTAAAGTCTGGATATACAAGGGGCAAATACTGCCTGAACCCAAAGTGCCGGAAATAACCGAGGCAGTTGCCGCAACAGCAGCCCCCTCGGCCAAAGAGGAAACCACCGCTCCCGCTGCCGAACCAGTACCGGCAACAACTGCCGAAAAACCAGTTGCTGAGGAAATGAGAGAGGCAGTGGCGGAAAAAACCGAAGCCGAGATTGAGGAAAAACCACCTGCGGAGGTAGCTACCGCGGCAGCCGCCGAAATAACCGAAGCCGAGACTGCGGAAAAACCAAAGGCAAAAGCGGCCAAGAAAGCTACCGCGGCAGCCACCGAAATAGCCGAAGCCGGGACTGCGGAAAAACCAGAGACAAAAGCGGCCAAGCCAGCCACCAGGAAAGCTACCGCGGCAGCCGCCGAAATAACCGAAGCCGAGACTGCGGAAAAACCAGAGACAAAAGCGGCCAAGCCAGCCGCCAGAAGCCGGAAG
>CAYXWH010000004.1:2486-32791 GCA_964468755.1 uncultured Dehalococcoidaceae bacterium | reverse complement strand
GACTGCGGAAAAACCAGAGACAAAAGCGGCCAAGCCAGCCGCCAGAAGCCGGAAGAAGCCGGCGGTTACCGCAGAAACAGGACCGGGCACCACGCAAGCGGAAACATCGGAAGCGAGCCAGTCAGACACGGCTACGTTGAAAGAGGAAGAGGAAACGGATGCAGCAACCTAAACGCGTCAAGTACCGGAAAATGCACCGGGGGGCACGCCGGGGCAAGGCACAATCGGGGAATACCATTGCCTTTGGCGACTATGCATTACAGGCGCTGGAAACGGCATGGATTACCAGCGAACAGATTGAAGCGGGAAGGCGTGCCATTACCCGTTATATGCGGCGTGGTGGTAAAGTATGGATACGCATTTTCCCGGATAAGCCGGTGACCAAAAAACCCGCCGAGACCCGGCAGGGCGGAGGCAAAGGTGCACCCGACCACTGGGTAGCGGTGGTGAAAGCCGGTAGAATTATGTACGAACTGGCGGGCGTAAATGAGACGATAGCCAGAGAGGCAATACGCCTCGCTTCTCATAAGTTTCCTATCAAGGTCAGGTTCCTGGTCAGGGAGACCAGTGCCACCGGCATTGAATCTGGAAAGAAGGAGCTGGTAAAAGTTGAAGGTTAAGGAAATCCGGGCGCTCAGCAACACCGAAATGGCCAAGCAACTGGAGGAAGCACACCAGGAGCTCTTTAACCTGCGCTTTCGCCTGGCTACCAAGCAACTGGTGAACCATCGTGAGCTCCCCACGGTTAAGAAGAAAATTGCCCGAATCAAGACCGTTATCCAGGAAAGAGAACTGGGGATAAGGTAGGTTTCAGACCATGACAGGAAAACGAAAGTCCAGAGTGGGCCGTGTCGTCGGCGACAAAATGGAGAAGACCGTGGTGGTCTCTGTGGAAAGCCTCCACATCCACTCGCTCTATAAGAAAACTATCCGGCGAGGGGTAAAATACAAGGCACATGATGAAAAGAATCAGTGTCACCTCGGTGATGTTGTCAGAATAACGGAAACCCGCCCCATTTCCAGAGACAAGCGGTGGCGGGTTGCTGAGATAGTCAGCAAGGGAGAGGTTGCCGAGATTCAGCCGAAAGAAATCGTGGTAGATTTAGGACAGGAAAATGATTCAAACCTACAGTCGACTAAAGATAGCGGATAATACCGGTGCCCGGGAAATCATGTGTATCAACATTCCCGGCGGCACCCGTAAACGATATGCCAAGGTGGGTGACATCGTGGTGGCTTCAGTGAAAAAGGCTATTCCGGGAGGTTCCGCCAAGAAAGGTGACGTGGTCAGAGCCGTCGTTATCCGTACGTCTTCTCCCTACCGCCGCCCGGATGGCTCGTACATCAGGTTTGATGAAAATGCCGCCGTGATTCTCACCGATAAGAATAATCCCAAAGGAACTCGAATATTCGGACCGGTAGCCAGAGAACTGAGAGAGAAAAATTACGCCAAGATTATCTCTCTGGCACCAGAAGTATTGTAAGGGTATCTGGTAATGAAGATTAGAAAGAACGATACAGTATTGGTTACTGCCGGGAAAGACCGGGGCAAAAAGGGCAAGGTACGCTTTGTCTATCCCAAGAAGCAAAAGGTGCTGGTGGAAGGAATCAACTTTATTAAAAAACACTCCAAGGCCAGGGCACAAGTCAAACAAGCCGGTATTATCGACCTGGAGGCACCGATTCATATATCGAATGTTATGTTGCTTTGTGACAAGTGTAACCACCCCACCCGCACCGGCTTTCGTTTCCTTGATGATGGCAGAAAGGTGCGGTTCTGCCGCACCTGCCGCGAGGTGATTGACTAAATGACTCTATTGAAAGAAAAGTACCAGAAAGAAGCTATTCCGGGCCTGATGGAGCGCTGCGGGTACCAGAATGTCATGCAGGTGCCCCGCCTGGAAAAGATTGTGCTCAATATTGGCCTGGGTGAAGCAATCCAGAATGCCAAGGCGCTGGAGTCAGCGGAGGCGGACCTCACCGCTATTTCCGGGCAACACCCGGTAATCACCCGCGCTAAAAAATCGATCGCCGCCTTCAGGCTGAGAGCCGGGATGCCTATCGGGATGAGGGTAACGCTACGAGGACAGCGCATGCTTCAGTTCTTTGAAAAGCTGGTCAACGCGGTCCTGCCCCGCGTACACGAGTTTCAGGGAATCTCTCCGGACTCCTTCGACGGCCGGGGGAATTATACCCTGGGACTTACCGAGCAAATAGCCTTTCCGGAAATAGATTACGACAAGATAGACAAAGTGCGCGGCCTGGAAATCTCGATTATCACCACCGCTAAAACCGATGAGGAAGGCAGGCATCTGTTAGAATTACTGGGTATGCCCTTTGCTAAAGATTAAGTGGAGGATGGATGGCTAAAAAGTCAAACATAATCAAATCCGGGCGTCCGGCAAAATACCGGGTGCAGGAACACAACCGGTGTCGCGTGTGTGGCCGCTCACGCGCCTACATCCGCAAATTCGGTGTGTGCCGCATCTGCTTTCGCCAGTTTGCGCTTAGCGGACAGCTCCCGGGGGTAAAGAAATCAAGCTGGTAATCTATGTAAGGGAAAGGTACTATGGCTGTCTCTGATCCAATCGCTGATATGCTCACCAGAATACGGAACGCCATTATGGCCCGGCACGATACGGTGGCGGTACCCGCCTCGAGGATGAAGCTGTCAATTGCCAGAATCCTCAAGGAGGAAGGCTTTATTAAAGACTATGAGGTAGTACGAGGTAAGCCGTACCGGGTAATCAAAATTCACCTCAAGTACTACGATAACAACGAACCAGCCATTGCCGGACTGGAACGGGCCAGCAAGCCCGGACTGCGGGTATACGTACAGAAGAAAGAGATACCGCGCGTTTACGGTGGCCTGGGCGTGGCAGTTCTTTCCACCTCAAAGGGGGTGAGAACCGGGCAGCAAGCCTGGCGTACGGGCATTGGCGGCGAGCTTTTATGCTATATATGGTAGACCACGTATGGGGGAATTATGTCAAGAATAGGGCGGATGCCAATCACAATTCCTGCCGGTGTGCAGGTAAATATTGAGAAGAACACGGTAACGGTAACCGGGCCCAAAGGGGAACTCAGCCGTCTACTCAACCCGGAGTTATCAGTTACCTTACAGGAAAATATCCTGGCGGTGACCCGACCGAGCGACAAGAAAGAGCATCGCTCCATGCACGGGTTGACCAGGACTCTTTTGGCGAACATGGTCGATGGAGTCGCCAGGGGACACGAGAAATACCTTGAGATTGTTGGCGTCGGCTACCGGGCAGAGCAGTCCGGGGATAAGCTGGTACTTCGCATCGGCTTTTCACACCCGGTAGAAATCACCCCGTTGCCCGGTGTATCGTTACTGGTCGAAGGTGCCAACCGGATCAAGGTTACCGGAATCAATAAGGAAGACGTCGGCGAGATGGCTGCCGAAATCAGGGCTATACGCCCTCCCGATGCCTATAAAGGTAAGGGCATCAGGTATAGTGGAGAGAAAGTCCATCTGAAACCGGGTAAAGCCGGGAAAGCGGTTGGCAGGAAATAACCATGGGAAAGATTACCAAGAGAGAAGCACGCATCAGAAGACACTACCGGGTCAGACTAAAGGTGAACGGTACCGGTTCCCGACCGCGCCTGTGCGTTTCGCGCAGCCTGAACCATATTTACGCTCAGGTAGTCGACGATGAACAGGGGCACACGCTGGTAGCCGCATCAACTCTTGACCCCGAGGTAAGAAAGAATACCAACGGCAAATCAAAAACAGAGAAAGCCGGGATGGTTGGCGAGATGCTCGCCAAGAGAGCCCTGGGCAAAGGGATACAGCAGGTGAACTTTGACCGTGGCGGCTTTAAATACCACGGTCGGTTGAAAGCGCTCGCCGATGGTGCCCGGCAGGGCGGGTTACAGTTCTAAAAGAGGATGCGTTACGTCTGATGAAACAGCAAATAAGCACTATCGACCCAACGGAATTAAACCTTAACGATACGTTGATTTCTATCAACCGGGTGGCCAAGGTAATGAAGGGCGGCAAGAGCCTCAGTTTCAGCGCCCTGGTAGTGAGCGGCGATGGTAACGGGCATGTCGGTCTTGGCCTGGGCAAGGCGAATGAAGTAGCCACCGCCATTAGCAAGGGCGGTGCCAAGGCAAAAAAGAACCTGATCAAGGTGCCTCTGTCGGGGAGCACTATCCCCCACGAAATTACCGTCAAGTACGGTGCCGCCAGGGTCTTGCTCAAACCGGCGGTACCGGGCACCGGTGTGATCGCCGGCAGCAGCATCCGGGCAGTACTTGAGGCCTGCGGCATCAAGGATATCCTGACCAAATCACTGGGGTCGTCAAACCGCATCAACGTGGGCCGGGCGACTATGCTTGCCCTCAGCAAGCTCAAGAATACTGAAGCCGAGATAGCCCGACGTAAGGCAATCCCTGCCACCGAGGAGGTGGTGAATGGTGGCTAAACTGCGCGTCATCTGGATAAAAAGCGGTATTGGTTACCAGGAAAGTCAGCGGAGAACACTTAAGTCCCTCGGCTTTCATCGATTGAATCAAAGTGTCATCCACGATGACACGAGGGCTATACGCGGTATGATTCAGAAAGTAAGACATCTGGTTAAAGTGGAGGCAGCTGGTGGCAAGTCAGAATAAACTCTCCCCGATTCCGGGGTCCAGACGAAGCGGGAAGCGGGTCGGCAGAGGCGATAGCAGCGGTCATGGCACCTACTCGGGACGAGGTCTCAAGGGGCAGAAATCGCGCTCCGGTCACCGGATGCGTCCCGGCTTCGAAGGTGGACAGCTGCCGTTAATCAAGCGTCTACCACGCAAGCGCGGCTTTACCAATATCTTCCGGATCGAGTACAGCACAGTTAATCTCGGCAAGCTTAACATCTTTGAGTCCGGAACAGAAGTTACTCCGGAGAAACTCGCCGCCGCCGGATTGATTAAATCGCTACATTACCCGGTAAAAGTTCTGGCCGAGGGCGAGATAGGTCATGCCCTGGTCATCAAGGCAAACCGGTTTTCCGCATCAGCCAAGGCCAAGATAGAGGCAGCTGGTGGCAAGGCTGAGGAGGTGGAATATGCGGCCCAGGCAAAGTAAGCCCAGGCTACTGCAGGCAATGATTGACGCCTTCAGCTTGCCTGATCTGCGGCGCCGCATTCTCTTTACCCTTGGGGTTCTGGTGGTGTTCCGCTTTGTGGCGCACGTGCCTCTCCCCGGCGTGGACTTAGCGGCCCTGGCCGAGTTATTTGAGAAAAACGCCCTGCTGGGTATGTTTGACCTGTTCAGCGGCGGCGCCATGCGCCGACTCAGCGTAGCGGCACTGGGCGTGTACCCCTATATTACTGCTTCTATCATCATGATGCTGATAGTGCCCATCATTCCCCGACTACAAGCCCTTTCTCAGGAAGGGGAGTCGGGTAGATCCAGAATTAACCTCATCACTCACTGGGCTACCGTTCCCCTGGCCGGTCTTCAGGGATACGCGCAGCTGGTCTTTCTCCAGCACCAGGGCGTGGTGAGCAGTACTTCACTACTAATCATGTCATCCATGGTTTTCTCGTTAATTGCCGGAACTATCTTCCTGGTATGGCTCGGGGAGCTTATCACTGAATACGGCATCGGTAATGGCATCTCCATCATCATCTTTGGTGGCATTGTCGCCGGTCTGCCCGAACTAATCGGGCAGGGTTTTCTAGCCAAAGGAAACTTCGGTGGACTGGCTATTTACCTGCTAATCGTTCTGGTCACTATCGTGGTCATTGTTATCTTTACCGAGGCACACCGCCGTATACCGGTGCAATACGCACGCAGTATCTTCCGCGGTGGCCGCATGTACCGGCAGTCGGGCTCAACGCATATCCCCCTGCGGGTAAACAGTGCCGGAATGATACCGCTTATCTTCGCCATGTCGGTGGTAATTTTCCCGGGGATTGTCGCCAGCTACTTTGTCAATCCGGCTCAGCCCGGATTTGCCGATGTAATCATGGAACTGTTCAATCCCAATGCCGCGTTACCCCTGGGGCTATTCTACTGGGCCCTCTACTTTCTACTGGCAGTTGGCTTTACCTTCTTTTATACCATGATAATCTACCAGCAGCAGGACCTGCCCGGCTCTCTGCAACGTCAGGGCGGATTTATCCCCGGCATCAGACCGGGCAAGAACACGGCAGGCTATCTTAATAGCGTTATCGGCCGCATTACCTGGGCTGGAGCCCTTTTCCTGGCCTGCGTGGCGGTCATGCCCTTCATCGCCCGGACAATCAGTAACGTGCAGGCAATACAGCTCTCCAGCCTGGGACTGATTATCGTGGTCGGCGTGGTCCTGGATACCATGAAACAACTTGAGGCGCAGCTGGTAATGCGGCGCTATGAAGGCTTTATAAAATAGGAGTAAAACGTGTATATTATTTTGCTGGGAGCACCCGGAGCCGGTAAAGGCACACAGGCGGTTACTCTGGCGCAGAATCTGAAGCTGGTGCACATCGCCACCGGTGACCTGTTCCGGCAGGCGCTCGAGCAGGGGACCGTGCTGGGGGAAAAGGCGCGGTCTTACATGGAAAAGGGAATGCTGGTACCGGATGAGGTAACCATACAAATGGTGCTGGAGCGGATTTCAGCTCCGGATTGTCAGTCCGGCATAATGCTGGACGGATTCCCCAGAAATCTGGAACAGGCAAGGGCACTGGACGACGCCTTGGATAAACAGGGGGAAGCCATTGATGCGGTAGTCTACATCAAGGTACCGGAAGAAGAACTGTTGAAGAGGCTCAGCGGGCGCTGGATTTGCCGGAATTGCCAGACGCCGTACCATGCGGTAGACTCACCGCCCCGGGTTGCGGGCAAGTGTGACCGCTGCGGCGGCGAATTGTACCAGCGCACCGATGATAATGTGGAAACCGTGAAAAAACGCCTGGACGTCTACTTTACCGAGACAGCCCCGCTCATCAACCACTATTCCCGGGTGGGTAAGCTACTGGAAATAGACGGCAAAGGAAGTGTGGATACGGTAAGCCAGAGAATTCTGGATGCCTTACCGGATGGAAAGTTTGTCACCAGATGAGTATAATTATTAAATCGGCCGAGGAAGTTGCCATTATGCAACAGGCCGGTAGAATTGTTGGAGAAATACTGGAAGTCCTGAGCAGACAGGTAAGACCGGGTATGAAAACAAAGGAACTGGATAGCATCGCTGAGAAAGAGCTGGAAAAGCGAGGGGCCACCTCCTCATTCAAGGGGTACTATGGTTTTCCGGCCACTCTCTGCGTGTCCGTAAACGACGAGATAGTCCACGGAATACCCGGGGAACGGGTGCTGCACGCGGGAGATATCGTATCCCTGGACTTCGGCGCCATTTATAAGGGCTTTCAGGGTGATGCCGCCATCACCGTAGGGGTTGGCAAAATAACCCCGGAGGCTGAAAAACTTATCCGGACAACCGAGGGAGCGCTGGAAGCCGGCATCAACGCCGCGCGGTGCGGAGCCACCCTGGGGGATATCTCCGCAGCTATCCAAAGCTATGCCGAGTCAAGAGGCTATGGGGTAGTCCGTGAGTACACCGGGCACGGCATTGGCCGGGAAATGCATGAGGATCCGCAAATACCCAACTTCGGCATGCCTGGTACCGGCCCGATTATAAAAAAGGGTATGACGCTGGCACTGGAACCAATGCTCAATGTTGGCGACTGGCGAACACAGGTTGACGATGACCGGTGGACAGTGCGCACTGCCGATGGCAGTCTTTCCGCGCACTATGAACATACTATAGCTATTACTGATTCACAGCCGGAGGTGCTAACGAAGAGGGGTTATGCCTAAGAAAGAGGCAATAGAAGTCGAGGGAACGGTGGTGGAGGCTCTCCCCAACGCCATGTTTAGAGTTGAGTTGCCCAATGGACATCAGGTGCTGGCGCACATATCTGGTAAAATACGGGTACATTATATTAGAATATTACCGGGGGATAAGGTATTAATCGAGCTTTCCCCCTATGACCTGAGCCGCGGGCGGATAACCTACCGGCTTAAGTAGGACGAAGGATATAATCATGAAAGTAAGAGCTTCAGTAAAAGTGAGATGTGACAAGTGCAAAGTGGTTAAACGGCACGGAGTGCTCAGGATTATCTGTTCCAACCCGAAGCACCGTCAGCGTCAGGGTTAATTCTTTAAAAGGTAAGGAGAGAAGAGATGCCACGTATCGCAGGAGTAGATATACCGGCAAATAAGCAAGCCTGGGTATCTTTGCAATATATTTACGGCATTGGTTCTAGCCTGAGCCGGGAGATTCTAAGCCAGGCGTCAATAAGCCCTGACACCAAGGTAAGAGATCTCACCGAGGAGGAAATCAACCACCTCAGGGAGACCATTGATAAACAGTGCAAGGTTGAGGGTGAACTCAGGAAAGAGGTCAATTTCAACATAAAGCGGCTGATTGAGGTTGGGAGTTACCGGGGTCTCCGGCACCGCCACGGCCTGCCGACTAAAGGACAACGAACGCGAACCAATGCCCGCACCAAACGCGGTGCCCGTAAAACAGTGGCTGGCCGGGGCCAGAGACGCGGTACGGCGAAGAAGTAATTAAGGTCATTGTAAAAGGAGATTAAGGTGCCACCGAAGAAGGGAACCAGAACAAGAAGGCGAGAACGTAAATCTATCCCCGCGGGAAGGGCTTACGTGCAGTCCACCTTTAACAATACGATTGTAACGCTCACCGACCCGGCGGGTAATACCATTGCCTGGGGAAGTTCCGGGACGGCAGGCTTCAAGGGCTCACGCAAGGGCACTCCCTATGCAGCCCAGATGGCTGCCCGTGACGCGTCGCGAAAAGCCATGGTACATGGCTTACGTCAGGTGGATGTTTATGTCAATGGGCCAGGCAGCGGGCGTGAGGCGGCTATCCGCTCACTCCAGAGCTCGGGGCTCTACATTACCGGTATCCGGGATGTAACCCCCATTCCCCATGCGGGCTGCCGCCCACCTAAGAAGAGACGAGTGTAAAAGAGGTAGGAAATGGCGAGATATACCGGAGCAGTGTGCCGATTGTGTCGACGCAGCGGCGAGAAACTCTTTCTCAAAGGAAGCCGCTGCTTTACACCAAAGTGCGCCCTGGACAAGAAAGCAAAACCACCGGGTCAACAGGTAAGCCGGCGGCGCCGTAAAATTTCAGACCGTGGTTTGCAGCTACGGGAAAAACAAAAAGCCCGTTACACCTACGGAACCCTGGAAAGGCAATTCCGGAAAGTCTTCATTAAGGCGGAAAAGCAGCCGGGTATTACCGGAGACAACCTGCTGGTGCTGCTGGAGAGGAGACTCGACAACGTGGTGTACCGTTTGGGCTTCGCTGACTCTCGAGCTCAGGCCCGGCAGCTGGTCATGCATGGACATATCCTGCTCAATGGCCGGAAGACCAATGTGCCGTCCTGCCTGGTAAAAGAGGATGACGCCATAAGTTGGCGTGAAGGGAGCACCAAGTCAGAGTATTACAAGCAGGCAGCGGAGGCTATTGAGTCGAAGACATTCCCGAGCTGGCTTACGCTCGACAGAAATACTATGGCGGGCCGGGTGTTATCCCTGCCCACACCGGATGATACTGATGCCAGATTTGACAGGAAGGCAATAGTTGAGTACTACTCGCGGTAAATGGTAAGGAGGCAACCCTTTGTCTAGTCCAATAGTCCCTAACATCGATTGTGTAGAAAGCGCCGACAATTTCGGGCGGTTTCAAGCCGAGCCGCTGGAGAAGGGGTTTGGTGTTACCCTGGGTAATTCCCTGCGCCGGGTGCTGCTTAACTACCTGCCTGGGGCCGCCGTGACCCGGGTCAGAATTGAGGGGATTCAACATGAATTTTCGGTCATCCCCCATACCAAGGAAGACGTTATCGAGTTCCTGCTCAATATCAAAACGCTGAGGCTGAAGCCAGTCTCGGGACGACCGGCAACCTTAACCCTGGACGTTCAGGGGGAGGGGCGGGTCTGCGCGGCTGATATTAAGCCATCGGCCGACTTTGAAATCACCAACCCTGAGCTCTGCCTGGTTACCATGAACTCCACTGAAGCCAAGCTGAACGTGGAGTTCGATGTGGAACTGGGTGTCGGCTACCAGGCAGCCGAATCCACCGATGATATGCCAGTGGGCACCATACCGGTTGACGCCATCTTCAGCCCGATACGGAAGGTCAACTTTACCATTGAGCCAATTCATATCGGCCGTGAAACCAGCCGGGAACGCCTGCACCTGGAGATATGGACCGATGGCACTATTTCACCGGTAGATGCGCTGAGCCGCGCCGCGGCTATCCTTATCGAGCAGTTGGCTCCGTTCCACGACTATACCAAGCTCTCCCAGATGAAGGAAGAAGAGCGACTCATTCGCCTTTCTATTCCCGACGAGAAGTATAACATGCCGGTAGAACAACTGGACTTATCGGTACGCACCATGAATTGCCTGCGGCGCAGTAATATCACTACGGTGGGAGAGCTTATCGGTAAAGGTCCAAAGGAGTTGCTCAAACTGCGCAACTTCGGTCAGAAATCGTACCATGAAATAGAGGAGCGTCTCCAGTCCATCGGACTATCGCTCGCTCCGCCGGCAGAAAGAGAAAAAACAGAAGCGGATTTAGAAGAAACTGAACCATCCGATGAGTATAGTACCGAGAATAGAGAGCCGCCCGAGGACACAGAAGCATGAGACATCAGGTAGCTGGTAAAAAATTGAATAGACCTACAGGACACCGTATTTCCCTGTATCGTAACCTGGTTACTGACCTTCTCAAATATGAGAAGATTACTACCACCGAGGCTAAGGCCAAGGCGATACGCAGCCAGGCGGAAAAGATGATTACCCTGGGTAAGCGGGGCGGTTTGCACTGTTATCGCCAGGCGCTCTCGTTCATTGTCGATAAAGACGTGGCTGAGAAGGTGTTTAAAGAACTCGCCCCACGGTATGCGGAGCGTCCCGGCGGTTATACCCGTATTGTCAAACTGGGACCCAGAATAGGTGATGGCGCACCCATGGTGCAGCTCATGCTGGTAGAATAGCGGGGTTAACTGCCCGGTGGCGGTGAAGGTTGCAGGCTTGGTAACTGGCAGGATTGTACTGATTACCGAATATGAGGGTACCCGCTACTGCGGCTTCCAGTTACAGGCTAACGGACCCACCATCCAGGGGGAGATTGAAGAAGCGCTACGAAAGCTGACCGGCGAGAAGATAAGGGTAATGGCAGCCAGTCGCACTGACGCCGGAGTCCATGCCAGAAGGCAGGTAGTAAGCTTCAGGACAAAGTCAACACTGCCTCTTGAGGCATTTGTAAAAGGATTGAATCACTATTTGCCAGTGGACATTGCCATAAAGGGGGCGTCCCGGGTGGCGGATAGTTTCAATGTGAGGCGTGACGCGGTCAGTCGGGAATACCGGTATTACCTGTTAAATAGCCCGACCCGGTCGCCACTAAAACGAGGGTTCGTTCACCTCGTTGGCGGGCTGCTGGATATCTCGGCGATGAACCGGGCATGTCAGTTGCTCATCGGCAGGCATGACCTCGCCTCATTTGTCACCGGCGACGAGACCGGAATTAAAAGCACGTTAAGAACACTATATCAGGCAGAATTTACCAAGGATGGGGACCTGGTTACCTTTGACGTTTCGGCTGACTCTTTCCTGCCCCACCAGGTGCGCAATATGGTGGGAGCGCTTATCCGGGTCGGTCGGGGCAAGATGTCCGTTGATGACTTCGAGGATATCGTCCAGTCGAAAACCCCGGGGCGGGCAGCGCCAACCGCCCCCGCCGGCGGGCTGTTCCTGACGCGGGTCAACTATCCGGGCCCCTTTGAGGGGGAGACATGGGGAGATATATCATGAAAACCTATAGCACCAAACCTGGTGACATCAAACGGGAGTGGCACATTATTGATGCCTCGGATAAAACCCTGGGCAGGCTGGCTACCAGAATAGCCGGTTTACTCATGGGCAAGCACAAGCCGATATTCAGTCCCAATCAGGATACCGGCGATTATGTCGTGGTGATTAACGCGGAGAAAGTCCGCGTCACCGGTAACAAAGCCAGGCAGAAACTCTATTACCGTCACTCCGGGTACCCCGGCGGATTGAGCAGTATCTGGCTGGAGAAACTGTTGCAGACCAATCCGACCCGGGTCATTGAGCATGCCGTCAAGGGCATGTTGCCTAACACGCGCCTTGGTGCTAAAATGTTCAAGAAACTAAGGGTCTATGCCGGGGAAACCCACCCCCACCTGGCGCAGTTGAAGGCGTCGGTAACTGAGGAGACCAAATAGGGGAAGAGGACTATATGGAAAAGCAAAGCTATTTCTACGGGACAGGACGACGTAAAACCGCCGTTGCCCGGGTCAGGGTAATGCCGGGAAACGGTGCCATTATCATCAACGGTGCGCCCTACGAGGAGCGCTTCCCCTCGGTTGAACACCGCCAAACTATACTGCAACCGCTGGCAGCCACCGAGAGCACCAACAGGTACAACGTGGTGGCCAAGGTGGAGGGGGGCGGTGTTACCGGTCAAAGCAGTGCCATTGCTCACGGTATCGCCCGTGCCCTGGCATCGATCAATGAAAGCTTGAAGGTAAGCCTGCGGCAGAACGGACTGCTTACCCGTGACGCCCGGGTTAAAGAGAGAAAGAAGCCGGGCTTAAGGCGTGCCCGTAAAGCACCGCAGTACACGAAGCGATAAGAAATAATAAATTTATAGGGGAAAAGGCAGGGGGGAGAGCCAAAAACTCTCCCCCCTTTATTTGGGCGACTTAAAATACTTCAAGCTCTTATCTGCGGCATTTCCCTTGAATCAATTACGGCGGGTTCTCCCCTACCCTTTCGCCAGCCGTTCCTTGAGGTAATCGATGACCTTCACCGGGGACGGGTCAACGCGGTATAAAAGCGCCAGATAGTAGCTCATGTAGTCGCCAAAGAGCACCAAGCTCATCATCTGGCTCAGGTGACTGCTACCCTCGCTATCCACCGATTCATGCATAATTCCCGACCGGTCAAGCAGTTCGCCGGTTACCTGGTAGCGGAGCTGGACACGCCGGTTCAATGCCGGCGACCCGAGGAACACCACCCTGATTTTGTCCGCCAGCTCCCGGGGGAACTCATAGCCCACGGTGGCATTGTGGTTAAGCTCGGGGAAGACCTCGTAAAAAGCCCACGCCTTGCCGTTCTCGTTAACCTGGGTCTTCCAGCGGTGCGCCACCTCGGCAAGAAAACCGGCGCCGTAGACCACCACCAGATTTCCATACAGCTTTTCGGCAAGTTGCTTCGCCGGATTACGGGACTGCGGCACGGACTCATCTATTTTCCCGGATAGCTCTTCCAGGACCCGCGCGGTCTCGGCGACATCCGCGGATGTATCATTAATGAAACCAAGTCTCTGCAGAAAGCCGAGAACGGGCAGAAAGCTGAAGCCCAGAGCCGCCCGCGGCTGCGCTTTATAATCGAACACGGTAACGGGAACGTTTTTCAACTCCGCCATCTCCCGTAACCTGCCGCCGGTGGTAATAGCCAGCTTCGGGCAAGACAGGTTCAGCGCCTGCTCAAAAGCCGACAGAGTCTCCTCGGTATTACCGGAATAACTGGAAGCAATGACCAGCGTCTTCTCATCAACAAACGCCGGCAGCCCATAGTCGCGGTGGATAATGACCGGCAGCCTTGCCTCAGCCGTCACCAGACTCCTCACCAGGTCACCCCCGATAGCGGAGCCACCCATGCCCAGAATAACCACCTTGTCAATTTGGGAGTAGTCGGCAGGCAGGGGGAAATCCAGGGCGGTCTGCCACGCCTGCCGGCACTGCCAGGGCATCTCGTGAATACGCGCCAGCATACCATCCGGGTCATACTGCGGGTAAAGTTGAGTCTCATCCAGATTAATCATGCTCAGCGAAACCACCCCCTTTCTATACGCCGGCTATTTCTCGCCCGATACCGAGCAACCGCTCGGCGCGGAGTGATGAATCTGCCTCGGCATAGATACGGATAATCGGCTCGGTACCGGAAAATCTGACGAGCAGCCAGCTGCTATCCGCCAGGATAAAACGGAAGCCGTCGGTGGTGTCTATACTGGCAACATCAACACCATCAATAGTCTGCGGCTGACTGCGCTGCATGCGGCCAACGATAGTCTCCCGCTCATCGGCGGGAAATTCCAGATCAACCCGCTGATAGTAATGAGGGCCAACTTTACGGTAAAGATAGTCGATTAGTTCCGATGGCGTCTTGCCGGTCTTCACCATCAGGTCGAGGAAGTAGAGATTGGCGAGGATGCCATCGCGCTCCCGCACATGGCCACGGAAGCCGTAGCCCCCGCTCTCCTCACCGCCGACCAGCGCGTTTTCAGCAAGCATCCCGGGGGCAACATACTTGAACCCGACTGACGTCTCGAATACCGGCACGTGAAAAATCTCTCCCAGTCGGTAAGTCATGCTGGTGGTGGTGATTGTCTTGATAATGGCGCCACGCTCGCCACGCACCTCCAGCAGGTAGAGGCAGAGCAAGGCAAACACCTGAAGCTGGGTCAGGAATGTCCCGTTTTCATCGATTATACCCATGCGGTCGGCATCGCCATCCATCGCCAGACCCACGGCGGCGCCCTTTTTCCTGACCTCCGCCGAGAGCTTGTCCAGATTGGCGGCAATCGGCTCCGGCCGGATGCCGGGAAAGAGGGGATTTCGGTCACCATTTATCTCTACCAGCTCGGTAGCGCCTCCCCCCAGCGCTTTCTTCAGATAGCCGGCACCGGCGCCGTACATGGGATCAGCCACCACCTTTAGCCCGGCCCGGCGCAATGCCTCAAGGTCAACCAGCCGGTTGATTTGCTCAAAATACACCGGTCCCAGGTCAATATACTCCACCCGGCCCTTCGCCACTGCCTCATCAAGGGGCAGTTGATTCACTTTTCCCCCGGTCAGTGTACTGGCAATCAGGCGTTCTATCTCAGTGGTAATCTCATCCGCAGCACTGGAACCATGCTCATCTTTATACTTGAAGCCGCTCCATTCCGCCGGGTTATGGCTGGCAGTGATGATAACCGCACCCCCGGTCTCTTTCGCCAGCACACCGTAGCTTACCACCGGTGTCGGCGTTGGACTGGAGCACAGATAGACTGAGATACCATTGCCGGCGACCACCTCAGCCACCGCGGCGGCAAAGTCCTCGGAAGCAAACCGGGTATCATAGCCGACAATCAGTCCCCGGCTGGCCAGCCCTGCCTGCCGCAGGTAATCAGCCACCCCCTGAGCGCAGACCCGCACATTGTCGAAGGTGAAGTCCTCGGCAATAATCGCCCGCCAGCCGTCGGTGCCGAACTTTATCGGGTTAGCTATCTAGCTCACCCCCTCAGTCCCCCCTCCCAAGCAGGAAAGGGGGAAGGATATGGTAGAGGAGCCAAGCCCCTCAAACTCCCCTGATACGGATAGCACTATCTGCCGACGTTTCTCAGTAAGCAATTATGGCTCCGCTTACTATTCCCCCAGCGCCTCTTTTCTTAACACTTCCGCCATGTCCGTCTTCTCCCACGGCAGGTCAAGGTCAGGGCGGCCAAAGTGACCGTAGGCGGCAGTAGCCCGGTAGATGGGGCGCCGCAGATTGAAGTTCTGGATAATTGCCCCCGGTCTCAGGTCAAAGTGCTGTTTAATCAGGTCTTTAATTCGCTGGTTCTCGACTCTGGCCGTACCGAAGGTCTCAATAGAAACCGAGAGGGGACGGGCAACACCGATAACGTAGGAAATCTGTATTTCAATTCGCTCCGCCAGACCAGCGGCGACGATATTCTTGGCAACGTACCGGGCCATATATGCCCCGGAGCGGTCAACCTTGGTCGGGTCTTTCCCGGAAAAGGCGCCACCGCCGTGCCGGGCAATACCGCCATAGGTGTCAACCAGAATCTTCCGCCCGGTAAAACCGGTATCGGATACCGGCCCGCCAATGACGAAACGGCCGGTGGCATTTACATAGTAGCTGGTCTGCTCGTCGATCAGTGAACCGGGCACGACGTCCCGGATTACCCGCTCGATGACGTCTCGCTCAATCTTATCATGACTGATATCATCGTCGTGCTGGGCAGCGATAACAACGCTGTCAATTCGCCGGGGAACACCGCTACTGTACTCAACAGTGACCTGTGACTTACCATCGGGGCGGAGGTAGGCTAAGGTCCCCTCCTTCCTGACCTGAGTCAGGCGCTGGCAAAGCCGGTGCGCCAGGGAAATGGGCAGCGGCATCAATTCCGGCGTCTCATTGCAGGCAAAGCCAACCATCATCCCCTGGTCACCGGCACCAATCTTGTCCAGGTCGTTAACTACGGAGTCAGACTTCGCCTCAAGAGACCGGCTCACCCCCATATCAATATCCCTGGATTGCTCATTGATGGAGACCATCACCCCGCAGGTCTGACAGTCAAATCCGTATTCCGGACGGGTATACCCGATATCACGGACTACGTCACGCACTATCTGAGGGACCTCAACATAGCAGTCCGTGGTAATCTCCCCCATTACCAGTATCAAGCCGGTGGTGACCGCTGTCTCACAGGCTACCCTGCCGTAGGGATCGCGTTCCATAATATGGTCCAGAACGGCATCCGATATCTGGTCGCACAGCTTGTCCGGATGCCCTTCAGTAACTGACTCCGACGTCAGCAGGTAATTGCTTGAAGTGGTAAAACTATTGGTCATTCTTGCCTCCAAATTTCAAGTAACACAAACCGGGCAGCTCCACCCCGCCGCTATGTCCCTTCCTCCCAGCTGGATAGATAGTTCTCCTGCTCTGGCGTCAGTGTATCAATAACAATACCCATTGCCTGCAGTTTGAGCCGGGCTACCTGTTTATCGATTTCCTCAGGTACCGGGTACACCCCGGGCGCCATTTCGCCGCCATGTTTTGCCAGATGCTCCAGGCAGAGGGCCTGGTTGGCAAAACTCATGTCCATGACGCTGGCCGGGTGTCCCTCCGCCGCCGCCAGGTTGATGAGCCTGCCCTCACCAAGGAGGTACAGGCACCGTCCGTCAGACAACTGGTATTCCACAACAAACGGCCGTATCTCCCGCTTGCGCTGCGCCATGTCTTCCAGGGCGGGAATATTAATCTCAACGTTGAAATGCCCGCTATTGGCGAGCAGGGCACCGTCTTTCATTACCTCAAAGTGGGCTTGGTCAATAACATGCTTGTCCCCGCTCACCGTAATGAAGATATCACCTGTTCTGGCAGCTTCCATCAGCGGCATGACCTGAAAGCCATCCATCGCCGCTTCCAGGGCACGCACCGGCTCGATTTCAGTAATGACAACGTGAGCACCCAGTCCTTTAGCCCGCATGGCAACGCCACGGCCACACCAGCCGTAGCCACAAATTACCACCCGCTTCCCTGCCCACAGTATATTGGTCGCCCGGGTAATGCCATCTATGGTGCTCTGCCCGGTGCCATAGCGATTGTCAAAAAGGTGCTTGGTGAGCGCATCATTGACCGCAATGATGGGATATTTCATTTTACCGGATTTAGCCAGGCTGCGCAGGCGGATAACACCGGTCGTAGTCTCTTCAGTACCGCCGATTACATCATCGATCAAATCACTCCGCTTGGTATGCAGCGTGGTTACCAGGTCAGCACCATCATCCACGGTCAGTTGAGGCTTGCTGTCCAGCGCGGTACTAATATGCCGGTAGTAGGTTACCTCATCCTCCCCCTTAATGGCGTTGGTGGGAATGTCATAGTCCACCAAGGCAGCGGCGGCATCATCCTGAGTGCTCAACGGATTAGATGCACAGAGAATTACCTCGGCACCGCCTGCCTGGAGGGTCAGGGCGAGATTAGCCGTCTCGGTGGTAACGTGCAGGCAACCGGCGATACGGATACCCTTCAGCGGTTTCTCCCTAGCGAACCGTTCCTTGACGAGCCTTACCACCGGCATTTCCCGGCTGGCCCACCAGATCCGCTGCCGGCCACCCTCAGCCAGCGACGCGTCTTTCACGTCATAATTATGAAAAGCCATTCACTGCTCCTTTGAAACCATATTTTATGCGGGGAAACAACCTGTATTAAGAATAAATGGCTCAGTCCGCTCTCTAGGTCAGTGCATTCAATGAATGATACATCAGATTAGCCGGGGGCGCAACCGGGACCGGTACCTGCTTCCCCGGGCAGCCAACCAATGAATCCTATATTAGAACAATCTCCAGTCCCGCAAGCCCTGCTGAATGACCGCCAGATATTCCGGCGACGGGGGGCTGTCCACCATCTGACCCGACTTACTATAAGTTACCGCCTGGATAGGCTCGTCATCCTGGTCAAAGACGATGACTTCCAGTCTGGTATAGCCTGCCTCATATCTGTCCAGTCGCTTCAAGCACTCCTGGCTCACCTCATAGATAGCCCCACGCACCCGCCCGCCGGGCTCTCGCTTAATGCTGGCAACTCCGCCATGCCATTTCCGGGAGAAGCCGACAAAAACCAACCGGTAATTGGGCAATGTAGCCACCGACTTCGGCTTGCTGTCCGGGCACCTCGACAGCATCTGCTGTTTATTCAGGTTGGAAGCATAGGCAAAATAGTACGCCGAATTACCCTGGGGCGGAATAACCCCCATCACTCTATTTTCTCCATCTCCTCACCGCAGCAGACCAGGGTGCCACCACCAACCTTGGTAACCTCTACCTCATTGCCACAGACGTTACATCGATACTTTTCCCCTACCGCTTCAACTGCCATTTGGGAACCTCCTTGCTGCCTCTCTCCCATATGTATCTCAAGTTGCCGGTAACTATCCTCACTCACCGGGATGCTCATCGCTGCTACGCCTGGCCATACCAGGCGAACTCTTCTTCAATATTACCACTTCATCAGCGTCATAGCCAAATACCGGGAGGCGAGAATTCGCGGAATCAGGAGCCTGCTGAAGCCCTACCAGACCGCATATAATCGATTTTCAGCCGCTTTTATGCCGATATAAATAGTTTTTATTGACAGATGCCAAGATTGAAGATAATATGAACAAAGAGACGTAATGAGCATTCTCTGGCAAACAACCAAACGGCTACTGATGATAATCACCTCTCAAGATGAGATAACTATAGAATCCGGTGAAACTACCAGTAAGTGGTAAACATTTATGGACCGTGTTTTAGCTATCATCTTAGCCGGGGGCCAGGGAGAGCGCCTTAGTATTCTCGCCCGCGAGCGGGCGAAACCAGCGGTCCCCTTTGCCGGCAACTACCGTATAATCGACTTCACTCTGAGCAATTGCGTGAATTCGGGCATGCGCAACGTAGTAGTCCTCACCCAGTATCAGCCGCTCTCCCTCGCTGAGCACATCGGCATCGGACTGCCCTGGGGTCTGGTACCGCCGGACAAGAGAATAAGGATACTCCAGCCTTACCTTGCCCGCGAGCAGGGACGTGACTGGTATAAAGGCACAGCTGATGCCGTGTACCAGAACCTTGACCGTATCGACCAGAAAGATGTGGATATGGCATTAGTCCTCAGCGGTGACCATGTCTATAAGATGGACTACATGGCCATGCTTGATTTACACCGGGAGAATAAGGCGGAGGTCACCATAGCCGTTACTCCCTTACCTGAAGATGAGCTTAGTAAGTTCGGCACGGTTACGGTAGATGAAAACGGGCGGGTTACCGGCTTCCAGGAAAAGGTCAAGAAGCCAGCCAGCAATCTTGTATCCATGGGGGTCTATTTGTTCAACATCGACCTGCTGCGGGAATGTCTGGAGGACGCGGCGAGCAACTCCCAGTATGACTTCGGGAAAAACATTTTTCCCAAAATGGTGAGTAAAAATAATATTTATGCCTACCGGTTCGAGGGGTACTGGCGAGACGTGGGCACCCTGCATACCTACTGGCAGACCAACATGGACCTGCTGGAAATGTCATCAATTATGCTCGCTGACACGGATTGGCCTCTCCGTACCCAGGAGGAGGAGACCCCGCCTACCATGATTTCTGATACCGCCGATGTTACCAACAGCCTCATCTCCGGCGGCTGTGTGATTGAAGGCAGGGTTGAACATTCGGTCGTCTCTCCCGGAGTCAGAGTCGCCAAGGGCGCACTGGTCCGGGACTCAATCATCATGAATGACACCGCCGTGGGGCGCGACAGCATTATTGATTATTGCATTCTCGATAAAGAAATAGTGGTGGAATCTGATTGCCACATCGGCTTCGGTGAGGACTACCGGGAAAACCGCCGGGAACCCGGTGTACTGAATACCGGAATCACCATTATCGGTAAGGGCACCCACATCGGTCACGGCACCCGGATAGGCCGCAACTGTATAATCCACGGCAACGTTGCCAAGACCGACTTCCCCGACACCGAAATTGAAAGTGGTGAGAGCATCAGACCGAGGGCAAGAGTCAGAAGAAGGAAATAACCGCTACTTAATCAGCCGGGGAGGCAGGGCATAATGTCCGAACTCAGGCAGGACCCAGCAACCAAAGAATGGGTTATTATCGCCCCGGAAAGAGCCAAGCGCCCGTCACAGGAGCCCCCGAAACGCCACGCGGGTGACTGGCCTGACTGGGATGCATCCTGCCCCTTCTGCCCCGGCAATGAAGACAAGACCCCCGAAGAGGTGTTTAGAATCCCCGTCTCAAGTGAAAAATCAGCCTGGGAAGTACGGGTGGTGCCCAATCGGTTCGCGGCACTCGACCCGCTCGCGGATATTACCCGGCACCGGGATGGGCCCTTTTTCCGCAAAATGGGCGGCTTTGGCATACACGAGGTAATCATTGAAACTCCGCTCCACAACCTACCCACGGCGCTGATGACCTACCAGCACATCGAGAAGGTGCTGGTAAGCTATCAGGAACGGTATAACGCCATCAAGAAAAACCAGCGCATCCGCTTCATCCACATTTTCAAGAACCACGGCTGGGCGGCGGGGACGTCCCTGATACACGCCCATTCGCAGTTAGTAGCCACCCCTATCATATCCCCGTACTACCACCGTAAATTTGACGTTGCCCACGAATACTATGCGGATATGGGCCAGTGTCTGTACTGTGACCTGATTGGCTGGGAGTCGGAAAAGGAAAGGGTGGTAGCCAGTACCAAAGAGTTCCTTGTCTTTCATCCTTACGCATCACACGTACCCTATGAGACCTGGATAATTCCCAAGAAACACTACTCCTCATTTGGCCTCTTCCCGCCCACCACCTTCTCCGAGCTCGCCCAGGTGCTGAAAGATATCCTGCTCTGTTTATATGAAAAATTATATAATCCCGCCTTCAACCTCATGATTGACAGCACCACCACCGAGGATGAAGAAGACCCGTACTACCACTGGCATATACGGATAGTTCCCAGGTTAAGCACCATTGCCGGGTTTGAGATGGGTTCCGGTATTTATATCAGCACCGCGCTGCCGGAAGAGACCGCCCGGACTACCCGGGAGTTCATTGCCACGCTGCGCGAGGAAGAAAAAGTCTCCCTGGAAACCCAGACGTAGCCGGCAATACGCCGGCGGACTTACCCCGGCGGGGGATTTTCATAACCGGCCCTCACCGCCTTTGTCCAGCTCAATAAGTCGGGCAAGCAGCATAACCACTTCCGGGGTGCCCTCCAGAAAATAGCCGGCATGCGATGAAGGGTTCTCGCCTCCCACCAGAATGCTCCAGCCCCGGGGACGGTGAAGAACCCGGAAGGCATCCTCGTCAGTGGTATCATCACCGAGGTAGATAGTAAGCAGCTCTTTCCGTCCCGGCAATGACTGTATTTGTTCACGAATTACCTGTACCGCCTTCCCCTTATGCCAGTCTATCGGCGGTCTCACTTCCCAGACCTTCTTCCCGGAGGTAATCCTGATTCCGCCGGCATCGAGCAATGGTGCGGTAGTCCGCCGGAAAAGGTCAGCCACGGCACCTTCCTCGTTCGGTTTCACCAGACGATAGTGCACGCTCAAGCTCAAGCCTTTATCCTCGACAAGGACCCCGTCAATACGGCCCAGGCTGTCGACTAACTGCTTCGCTAGGTCGCCGATTACTGCCCGGGCGGCTTCGGCTTCCCGACTGGTAAAAGCGAGACCGGGGCCCTCGATTTCCAGCCCGTGATTCCCGGCATAGTAAATCGCATCGATACCAACCATGTTTTTGAGCTCACTCAGGGCGCGGCCGCTGATTATGCCCACACTGACCGAGGGTTGTTTAGCCAGGATACCAAGCTTGTCCCTGACCTCGGAAGAAAGTGTCGCCTCCACCGGCCTGCCGACAATAGGCGTCAGGGTGCCATCGTAGTCAGAGAGGAACAAAAGGTGAGCGGCTGACCTGACGTCACTGATAAAGGACTGCCACGAATCAAAGAAATGCTGCACTAGACCCCCGCAACGGAGATTAACCGGGAGACCATAGCGGCTCCCCAGCGGTAGATATTGTAGGCAGCCACCGTTTCCCGCATGGCTTTCATCCGCTGCCGACGTTCTGACTCCGGCATCTCGATTGCCTCCCGTATCTTGTCGGCAAAGTCACCGATGGCGAAGGGATTGATGAGGAGAGCCTCCGGCATTTCCGCGGCAGCACCGGTAAATTTACTCAGAACGAGAACGCCATCTCCATCAACCCTGGCGGCAACATACTCCTTGGCGACCAGGTTCATGCCGTCATGCAGGGAGCTGACCACGCAGAAGGCGGCCAGCCGGCGCAGGGCATTTAACGCGACCGGGCTTAATTGCCGGGTCAGGGCTACTATCGGCTGCCAGGAATCGGTGGCGTATTTGGCATTGATACCGCTTATCAGGTCGTCAATCCGCTGCCCGATATCCCGGTAGCTATCAATCTGGGTCCGGCTGGGCATACCGGCCTGGATGAAGACCACTTTCCCCCGGTAATCAGGATATTTATCCAAAAACATGTCCAGCGCCTGCAATCGCTGGGGAATTCCCTTGGTGTAGTCCATGCGGTCCATGCCAACACCGATATGCTTACCGGCCAGGTCGAATTCGCTGCTGAGCTTTGCCATCTCCTCCGTCACCTGCTCGGTCCCCGCCTGCTCGGAGAGGCTATCAAAGTCCACGCTGATGGGGAACGGCTCCACCAGGGTAGGCTTGCCCCGGTGATTGATGGTGGCGTGCTCGGCATCTGTCCGGGCTCCCAGACCGTGACGCACCGTGTCCATGAAATTGTCGGCAAACGACCGGACATGAAAACCCAGTAAATCGTTGCCGAGCATTCCCTCCAGTATCTCCTCCTGCCAGGGACAGGTACGGAATACTTCATGCATCGGCCAGGGAATGTGCCAGAACTGTCCCACCGTCAACCCGGGATTCCGCTCTTTTATCATTCCCGAAAGCAGTGCGAAGTGGTAGTCCTGGACCAGCACCAGCGCCGGTCGCCCGGCAATCTCCTGCAGCACCGCGTCAGCAAAAATCCGGTTTACCTGCCGATAGGCTTCCCAGTCAGACTCCCGGTAAATGGGCGGATTAAAAGTTACATGGCACAGTGGCCACAGCGCCTCATTGGAGAAACCAAGGTAGAACCCGTCAACCTGTTCCTTACTGAGCCACACCCGGCGCAGAGTATACTGGGGACTGTCCGGCGGCACGGCAACCCTATTATCGGCATCAACCACCTCCCTATCGGCATCACCGGTTCCCTGGGCTACCCAGGTTCCCCCGGAAGCCCGCATCACCGGGTCCAGAGCCTCGGTAAGGCCGCTCACCGGGCGGCTCCATACCACCCCGCTATCCGACCGGCTGTGAATATATGGCTCCCTATTGGAAACCACCAGGAACAACCGGTCGCCCAGCTTGTCCTGAACTAACTGATATAACCGCTGCTTATCCCAGCCGACTTTTTCCACCAGCCTCACCTGCCTTTACCTGATTTTAAGCTCAGGTTAGATATGACCTTTTTAAAGATTAAAAGATTAATTAAAGATAAATTAAAGTAGCTTCCACTGTCAAGGCATCACTTGTGTTTAGCGGCGTCTCAGCCTATAATAGAACTTTACTGGAATTGGGTTATCATGAACGGATAGTACTTAACTTAGTGCTGACTAGAAAGGGATAACCAATGTATCAACATGTTATGGTCCCCATGGATGGTTCGGAGCTTGCCGAATGCGTAATCCCCCATGTTGAAAAAATTGCCGGCAGCGGCGACAATGCGAAAGTCACCCTGGTCCGGGTCGTGCCGCCATTTCATCTTCACAACTACGCCGAGGAAAAGCTACCCGCCAAAGATCGGCAGCGCCTGGAAGCCAAGAGTAAAGAAACGGCACAAAACTACCTGGATAATGTAGCCCAGCGACTGGGCAGCAAGGGGATTACCGCCGACACGGTAGTGCTTGCGGGTAGCATCGTCCCGGAGCTTGTGGACTATGCCAACAAACACCAGGTGGAACTTATCGTCATATCAACTCACGGCCGTTCCGGTATCGGCCAGCTCCTTTTGGGAAGCGTGGCTGACAAGCTCGTCCAGACTGCCTGCGTACCCGTTCTGATGATCCGCGCCCCGGGGTGCATACCGCATATCTAGGACCTCCACGGCTGCCATTTACCGGCGGCAAACAACTGCGGGAACAGTGCCTTGCGCAATTCCTCGACGACAAAGAGGGAGCCACCCGCCAGAACGGCAATGCCCCACTGGTCAATACTCAGCGACACGGTATGGAAAGCCACCTGCAGGAACGGCAGGTATACTACCGCTATCTGGAGCAGAATAGCCAGAGATATGGCACCAACCAGATAAGGATTGCGCAAGAAGCCCAGCTTGAAAACGGTCTGATGGTCAGAGCGGGCGTTAAACGCCCGGAACCACTCAAAGGCGACCAGCGTGCAAAAGGCGAGAGTACGCGCCTCGTCAAGACTCATCCTCGCCTGTGCCCAGTTAAACACCAGAAAAACGCCGACACTCATCATCACCGCCAGGAAGCCAACCCGTAGCAGTAGTCCGGGGTAAAGGAGGCCCACCCCTGAGTGGCGGGGCGGCTGCTTTAATTCATCGCCAATCTTGGGCTCCAGCCCCAGCGGTATAGCCGCCGAGGTATCGGTAACCAGGTTGACCCAGATAATCTGTACCGCCAGTAACGGTGCTTTACCCAAAAACAGTATGGTCAGGATGAGCGCCAGCAACTCCCCGATGTTGGTACTCAACAGGAAGAAGATGACGTTGCGCAGTCGATTGAAAATCGCCCGGCCTTCGTCCACGGCTGCCACCACCGAGGCAAAATTATCATCGGCGAGCGTCATATCGCTGGCTTCCTTGGCAACATCGGTGCCGGTGATACCCATGGCAATGCCGATATTGGCGGCTTTCAGCGCCGGGGCATCATTCACTCCATCGCCGGTCATGGCAACCACATGCCCGCAGCTTTTCAGCGCGTTGACAATCCGCAGTTTCTGCACCGGCTCAATACGAGCAAACACCGTAATATTCTCCACGTCACCCGCCAGCTCCTCATCGGTCATCTCTTTCAGTTCGGCGCCGGTGATCGCTTTCCCCGGCGGCAAATCAAGCTGCCGGGCAATCGACCCCGCGGTTACCTTATGGTCGCCGGTAATCATGATTACCCTGATACCCGCCTGCTTGCAGAGCCGCACCGCTTCCCGGACTTCCTCTCGCGGCGGGTCAGCCATTCCCGCCAGCCCGACAAAGACCAGGTCGCCCCGGATATGCTCGTCGGTCAGGTCTTCCAGTTCACTGGGGAGTTCCACGTAGGCGGTGGCAATAACCCGCATCGCTTCTTTCCCCATCGTCTCGGTCACCTGGAGAATCTCCCGGGCATCGGCTTCTTCCAGAGGAACCACATCGCTTCCCTTCAGGCGATATTTGCTCAGCGAAAGTATTTTTTCGGCAGCCCCCTTGACAAAGGCTACTCTACCCCCATCCCGGGGGTGAAGGGTCGCCATGTATTGTTTCTCACTCTGGAAGGGTATCTCATCGAGCCGGGGAAAGGTCTTCTCCAATCGCTCCTTGACCATTCCCGCCTTGGCGGCGGCTACCACCAGCGCGCCCTCGGTGGGGTCTCCGTATATACCACAGAAATCACGCTCAAAGGTCAGCAGGGCATCATTGCACAGGGCACCGGCCCTCAGGTGCAACGCCAGCGCCGGTTCTTCTTTCGGCTCCAGCCTGCGGCCGTTCGAATGGAACTCCCCTTCCGGTTCATAGCCTTCACCGGTAACCTCAATCCAGTTTCCGTCGAGGTAAATGCGCCGCACCGTCATCTGGTTCAGGGTAAGCGTACCTGTCTTGTCCGAGCAGATGACGGTGGCTGACCCCAGCGTTTCCACCGCTACCAGCTTGCGGATGACCGCGTTACGCCGCGCCATAATCCGCATACCCATCGCCAGCACCACGGTGACCACCGCCGGTAGCCCTTCCGGAATGGCGGACACGGCGGCGGCGACCGCCAGCAGGAACACTTCCAGCCAGTCCATCCCTTTGAGCAGCCCGACAATGACCAGCAGGACACAGACCCCGAGGAACAGGATGACGAGATAGCGGCTCAACTTGCCGATGCTCTGCTGGAGCGGTGTCCGTTCCCGCTTTACCTCCTGAATACCGGTGGCAATCTTGCCCATCTCGGTGGTCATACCGGTGCTTACTACCACCGCAGTAGCCCGGCCATAGGTAACTATCGTCCCCATGTAGACCAGGTTTTTCCGTTCCGCCACCGGCAGCTCCCCGGGAAGCGCCCGGGTGCTCTTGTCCACCGCCACCGATTCACCGGTGAGGGTAGCTTCATTCACCTTCAGGTTAGACGACTCGATAAGCCGGGCATCGGCGGCCACTTTGTCCCCGGTCTCCAGCAGCACGATATCCCCCGGCACCAGCTCCCGTGCCGCCACCATCTTTACCTCGCCGCCACGCCTTACCCGTGCCCTGGGTGCCGCCATCTGCATGAGGGCCTCCATCGCCTTTTCCGCCCTCGTTTCCTGAATATAGCCGATGGCCGCATTGAGCACCAGTACGCCGAGTATTACCCAGGCATCAAGGTAATGCGCCACGATAATGGAGATGACCGCCGCCACGAGCAGCACATAAATAAGGGGGCTGAGGAACTGCTGGAGAAAGACGATTATCGGCGGTGTCTTCTTCTTCCCCTTTAGCTCGTTGAGCCCGTAGTTCAGCAGCCGGGATTTAGCCTCATCTTTGGGCAGGCCGGGGCGCCGGGAACCAAGCGCCTGCAGCGCATCCTCGGGGCTGAGATTATACCATGAATCATCCATTCTATAATTAAATATAGCACAACGGGGTTAATTGCTAAAACCGGGATGAACCGGTTTCATAAACGCTCCCCGGACAGTCGCACCGCGCCGTTTGTCGGCTTTGCGTGCGGTATGCTAGAATAAACTCGAGTGTACCCAATCCACGGTGAACAGTACCGTTGCCAAAAAACCATTTTTTAGAACAGAAAGAGAAGATGAAAAAACTGCTCTCCGGAAATGAGGCTATCGCCCTTGGCGCTTACCATGCCGGCGTCAGCGTTGCCACCGCCTATCCCGGGACCCCCAGCACCGAGATACTGGAAACACTGGCTGGTTTCAATACAATCTATGCGGAATGGTCCACCAATGAGAAGGTAGCCATGGAGGTGGCGCTGGGGGCATGCTACGCCGGGGTCAGGGCGATGGCATCCATGAAGCACGTGGGGCTGAACGTCGCCAGCGATGCGTTCCTGGGTGCCTCCACCACCGGGGTTAACGGCGGTCTGGTGGTGGTCTGTGCCGATGACCCGGGGATGCACAGCTCACAGAATGAGCAGGATACCCGCCACTACGCCAAGCTGGCCAAGGTGCCGGTGCTGGAACCCAGCGACAGTCAGGAAGCCTACGACCTGATGCCGGTTGCCTTTGACATAAGCGAGCGATTTGATACCCCGGTGCTGGTGCGCTCGTCTACCCGCATCTCCCACTCCAAGTCGGTAGTGACGGTGACGAAGAGACGGCGTAATCCCGGGAGCGAGCCAGCCTTCCCGTATGACATGCAGAAATACGTCATGCTGCCGGTCTGCGCCCGGTCGCGGCACCCGCTGAATGAGGAACGGATGGTCAAACTGGCGGCATTTGCCGAGACCTCCCCGCTCAACCAGGTAATCCACGGGGAGAGCCGTCTCGGCGTGGTGACCAGCGGAGTCGCCTACCAGTATGCCCGCGAGGTCTTTCCCGAAGCCTCTTTCCTCAAGCTGGGCATGACCTACCCCCTGCCAAGGAATCTAATCAGTGATTTCGCCGCCAGGGTGGATCGTCTCATCGTTATCGAAGAACTTGACCCCTTCCTGCAGGAACATATCCAGGCAATGGGGATACCGGTTACCGGAAAGGAGTTTATTCCCCTGGTGGGTGAGCTCAATACGCGCATCGTTGAAGAAGCCAGCCGGATGGCCGGCCTGGCAACCGGAGCCCCGTCACCGCCGCCAGCGGCGTCTATCCCGGACCTGCCCAAGCGCCCTCCCCTCCTTTGCCCCGGCTGCCCGCACACCGGCATCTTCTCCGTGCTCAGCACCATCGGTCACCGGGCCAGAAGCAAAGGCAAACCGGCGGAGCCAAAACTGGTCATCACCGGTGACATCGGCTGCTACACGCTGGGTGCCTATCCCCCGCTCAGTGCCATGGATACCTGCGCCTGCATGGGCGCCAGTATCGGCACGGCACTCGGACTGGAGAAGACGGGTATTAACAAGAAAGTGGTCGCCGTAATCGGCGATTCCACCT
Source organism: uncultured Dehalococcoidaceae bacterium (assembly GCA_964468755.1). GTDB lineage: Bacteria > Chloroflexota > Dehalococcoidia > Dehalococcoidales > RBG-16-60-22 > CAYXWH01. The sequence continues at coordinate 4,125 of CAYXWH010000004.1, read as the reverse complement.
TCATGCACGCTGGCATTACCGGACTGGTCAACGCGGTCTACAACCAAGGAGCGATAACGGTTATTATCCTTGATAACGGTACCACGGCGATGACCGGGCACCAGGGGCACCCCGGGACCGGCATTTCAGCCCGGGGCCAGGAAACCAGAGCCGTGGCGATAGAAGACCTGGTACGGGGCATCGGCGTCCGCGATGTCAGGGTGGTTGACGCCTTCAACATCAAGGAGCTCAGGGCGGCGGTGAAGAAGTCACTGGACAGCCCGGAGCTTTCGGTTATTATCGTGCGCGGCGATTGTGCCGTGCGGGTGCGGCGGCGAGCCAATCCCAGAACGGTTGACGCCGAGAAATGCAACCGGTGCGGCACCTGCCTGCGTATCGGGTGTCCCGCCATCCAGAGTGTGGACGGGCAGGTATACATTGACGCCAACCTCTGCGTCGGCGACTACTGCACCATCTGCCAGCAGATCTGCCCGCACCAGGCAATTATTCCACAATCCGAAATGAAGGAAACGGCATGACCAAAATCGACCTGATGATTACCGGGGTGGGCGGTCAGGGGGTCATCCTCGCCAGCGACATCATCAGCGAGGCAGCTATAGCCGCCGGCTATGATGTCAAGAAAACGGATACCCTGGGCATGGCTCAGCGCGGAGGCAGTGTCCTCAGCAATGTGCGCATCGCCGATAAGGTCTTTTCCCCGTTAATCAGAGAGGGTGAGGTAGACGTTCTGCTTGCTCTGGAGAAGCTGGAGGCAGCCCGGTGGAGCTACTACCTGCATCCTGATGGGGTAGCCATTGTTAACGACCATAACCAGCCACCCCTCGCCGTCAGCCTGGGGCAGACACGCTACCCTACCGACAAAGAGATACTGGATACCGTCAAGCACCAGACCAACCGCGTCTACTTTATCGACGGGACCCAGCGGGCCCGCCAGCTGGGCAACGTCCGGGCGGTCAACACCTATATGCTGGGCTGCGCTTCCGTTTTCCTGCCCCTCGAGGTCTCCATATGGAAGGAAAGTATTTCTCAGCGACTACCCCAGAAAATACGCGACATCAACCTCGCCATGTTTGACCGGGGCCGAGAGGAAATCAAGGGCGCCACCGTCTGAACAAGCCACGGGCTGGTAATTTCCCCACGATTGGGTTACTATACACATACGCCACACCAACCGGCGCGAACGGAGGAAATTTCAGCACTATGCCCGAGCCAGAAAAAGAGGCAGCCGATAAAATAGCGGAGCTAATCGAAAACGAGAAAGCAGCCCTCATTGACTCGTTTTTGCAGATGCAACTGCTGGAGCTATCTCCCGGCTACGCCAGAGTAACCATCAAGCCGAACCCGGAATACCTGAACGGAGTGGGCATGGTCTTCGGGGGTATCATAATGTCAGTAGCCGACCGCGCCTTTGCTTACGCCTGTAATTCCATAACCTACCCCAGTGTCGCCTCCCAGTTCAATATGCACTTCATCGCCGCTCCGGGTATTGACGATGAAATTATCGCCGAGTGCCGGGTGCTCCACGGCGGCCGGAGGGTCGGCGTCTGCGAGATGACCGTGACCAACCAGGATGGTAAGCTCATTGCCAAAGGCACCGCCACCAGTATACCCGTGGGCTAAAGTCCTCACCGGGGCGGGC
>CAYXWH010000004.1:0-2386 GCA_964468755.1 uncultured Dehalococcoidaceae bacterium | reverse complement strand
CCCATGACCAGCCCGGGAATAACGCCGAGCGCCAGCACGCCGACGCAGGAAATCAGCAGCGCCAGCCGCAGCGCCGGGGAGGATGGCACCTTCTCTCCGGATGCCGGCTCACCGAACCACATCACCTTCACCACCCGCAGGTAGTAATAAGCGGAGATGACGCTGTTGATAACGGCGATAACCACCAGCCACAGCAGCCCGTTCTGTACGGCGGCGCTAAAGATGTAGAATTTAGCCATAAAACCGGCGGCCGGAGGCATGCCAATCAGTGAAATCAGGCAAAAGGTCAGCGCCAGTGCCAGCAGCGGTGCCCGCCGCCCCATACCGGCATAATCGGCAATCAGGTCGCTGTTGGCTTTATTGGAAATGGCGATAATGGCGATAAATGCCCCCATGTTGGTCAGGGCATAGCTGGCTAAGAAGAAGAGCACTCCGCCCTGCCCCAGAAAGCTGCCCGGTGCGGAAAATCCCACCGCCGCCAGCCCCACCATCAGGTAGCCCGCCTGGGCGATGCTGGAGTACCCGAGCATCCGCTTGATATTTGTCTGGGAAATGGCAACCACGTTACCCAGGGTCATACTGATAACCGCCAGCACCGCAAAAATCACGCCCCAGTTCACGCTCAACCAGGCCGGCGCGCCGAATGCCGAGAAGAAGACCCGCAGGACTACGGCGAAGCCGGCCGCCTTGCTGGCGACCGAAAGATAGGCGGTTATCGGCGTGGGCGCTCCCTCGTACACATCCGGCACCCACATCTGGAAGGGAACGGCGGCAATCTTGAAACCGAAGCCGGCAATCAGCAGGACAATGCCGAGGAGCAGCCCCGGGCTGCCCAGCAGCGCCCGCGACGGCATCGATTGTAATGCCTGGGCGATTTCGCCGAGCTGGGTGGTGCCGGTAAAGCCAAAGACCAGCGCCATACCGTAGAGCAGCACCGCTGAGGCAAGGGCACCCAGCAGCAGGTATTTCAACGAGGCTTCGGTAGATTTTTGGTCCTTGAGAAATCCGACCAGGGCGTAGAGGGAAATACTGGTCAGCTCCAGGGCAAGGTAGATGGCAATCAGATTGGTGGTGGCGGCCATCAGCATCATGCCCAGCGCCGATAGCAGCACCAGGGCATAATACTCGCCCTGAAAGCGGGCGAATTTGCCGACATAATCGGATGAAGCCAGAATAACCAGGAAGGCAACCCCCAGAAAGATAATTTTAAAGAACAGGGCGAAGTTATCCACCGCCAGCATGTTATTGAACAGCGCCGGGTAATTACCACCCCACATGGCAACGGCAAAACCACCGGCGATGACCAGACCGGAAAGGCTCACCGACGAGAGCAGTCCCTTCTGCCGCATCACCAAATCGAGCCCGATTACCAGTACGGCAAATCCCGCCAGGACCAGTTCCGGTATAAACAGTGCCAGATTCAAGACCTACTCCTTGTCCTCCGTTATTGACCTCACTTAGTCTATCCTATCCACCTATCAAGCCCACTATGGGCGCAATACCCAGTTTAATCACATCGGTGAGAACCGCCGGGTAAATACCAACCAGCATAATCACCGCAATCAACGCAAACATATACACCTTTTCCAGCGCATCGGCGTCCTTCACCCCGTTATATTCCTCCTTCACCGTCCCGTAGAAAGCTCTTTGCAGCATCCACAGGATATAGCCGGCAGTGAGCACCACCCCGACAATGGCGATGAGGGTATATACCTTGATACCGGCAAAGACGGTACTGGCATAGCTGCCGATGAAGATAAGGAACTCGGCAGCGAAGCCGCTGGTGGTGGGCAGTCCCAGCGACGCCAGACCGGCGACGGAGAAGACCACCGCTATAACCGGCACCTGCCGTGCCAACCCGCCCAGCTGGCGCAGGTCCCGCACTTCAATGTTGTGGATGACCAGTCCCGCCATGGCAAAGAGAAGACCGGTAACCACGCCATGACTGAACATCTGCAACGCGGCGCCGGTGACGCTTACCTCACCCAGGGCAAAGATACCGAGCAGCACGTAGCCCATATGGCTGATACTGCTGTATGCTATCAGCCGCTTGATATCGTTCTGCCTCAGGGTAACCGCCGCCCCGTAGACGACGCCGATAACCGCCAGTATTACCAGCAGGTGGGAAAACTGCACGGCTACCTGAGGGAAGAAGCCGACGCAGAGCCGGATCATCCCGTAGCCACCCATCTTGATGAGCGCCCCGGCCAGCATAACACTGACCGCGGTAGGGGCGTCGGTATGGGCATCGGGCAACCAGGTGTGCAGCGGGAAGACCGGCAATTTGACGGCAAACCCGATTAACAGCAGCCAGAAGATAGCCGCTGCCGGCATAATCGACTGCACCATGCCCAGGCCCCGGTTGGCTATCTCCACCATGCTCAGG